>JAWUVP010000060.1:0-7753 GCA_034112285.1 Gammaproteobacteria bacterium | reverse complement strand
GTGCCAAAAATCTCTTATATGTTGGTGACCACCATGGCGGTGTTGGTGATTGCTTGCCCCTGCGCCTTAGGCTTGGCAGCACCCATCTCGGTGGTTATTGGCATGGGTAAAGCTGCGGAGTATGGTATTTTAATTCGTGATGGAAGCGCCTTACAAACCACCAGTCGTTTGCAAGTTTTATTATTGGATAAAACGGGCACTATCACTCAAGGAAAGCCTCAAGTGGTGTCTGTTTATGTTCGCGGTGAATTGTGTGAGACAGAGTTATTGCAATATGCGGCGAGTGTTGAGCGTGCTTCGGAGCATCCCGTTGCTGCGGCGGTGGTGCAAGCTGCTACGGCAAAAAAAATAGACATATTGCCGGTAGAAAATTTTATAGCCAACGTGGGTTTGGGCGTGAGCGCTACGGTTAACGGCAAAAAGTTATTGCTGGGTAATGCAGCTTGGTTAGCGCAAAATACCATTAATTTTACTGGCTTAGAAAATAAAGCCAGTAGCATGGCCGCCAGCGGACAAAGCCCAATTTATATAGCCATTGACGGTCAAGCCAGTGGTCTATTAGGCATTGCAGACCCGCTAAAAACCGACTCTAAGGCCGCCATTAAAAAATTACAACAGTTGGGCTTGCAGGTCATTATGCTCACCGGAGACAACCCTAAAACGGCAGCCAACATTGCTCATCAAGTGGGCATTAAACAATTTGAGGCAGAAATATCACCTGCAGGCAAAGCTGATGTGGTGGCCAAATATCAACAACAAGGTTTTCGAGTTGGCATGGTGGGGGACGGCATTAACGACGCGCCAGCTTTGGCTAAAGCTAATGTTGGTTTTGCTATGGCTGCGGGGGTTGATGTGGCGATTGAAAGTGCAGCCGTTACACTAATGAACAGTAACCTTGGATGCATAACCAACGCCATTGCTATCTCCAAAGCAACCTTGACCAACATTAAACAAAATTTGTTTGGCGCTTTGTTTTATAACGTCATTGCCATTCCGGTTGCGGCGGGCGTTTTGTTTCCCACCTGGCATTTTTTGCTAAACCCCATGCTAGCTTCGTTCGCAATGGCATTAAGCTCGGTGACGGTGGTGAGTAATGCGAACCGATTGCGTTGGTGGCGATCGGCGGGGAAGTAATAAATTATTGCGGTCGTTATTCGCCGCGAGATTAGTCAGAAATAGGAACTATACTTCCCTTTAAGATGCTTAAGGGGAAGTATAGTTCCTATTTCTGATTTTATCTAAGCTTTGACATGTGCCTGCCGTTAGAATCGTTACGGGGCTAATTTACTTTTCAATAAGGCATTAACTTGTGCTGGATTAGCTTTTCCTTTCGACAACTTCATAACTTGACCCACAAAAAAGCCAAATAGCTTATCTTTGCCGCTGCGGTATTGCTCTAACTGGCCAGGATTGCTGGCGATGACTTCGTCAATAATCGCTTCAATGGCGCTGGTGTCAGTGACTTGTTTCAAACCTTGCGATTCAATAATCTCATCGGCGCTGCCCTTATTTTCCCACATGGCTTCGAACACGGTTTTGGCAATTTTGCCAGAGATGGTGTTGTCGGCGATACGGTCTAACAGCAAAGCTAAATTTTGCGCCGTAACAGGGGAGTCGCTAATGGCGACGTCGCCTTTGTTGAGTGCAGCAGAAAGTTCGCCCATCACCCAGTTGGCTGCTAATTTGGCGTTGGCTGATGTCGCACTCACTACGGCTTCAAAGTATTGTGCAATATCTTGGTGGGCGACGATAATGCTGGCATCATAAGCGCTAAGTTCATAGTCATTTATGAGGCGTTGTTTTTTCTGCTGTGGCAATTCAGGTAACTTAGCGCGCACGGCTTCAATGTATGATTGATCAATTTCCACCGGCAATAAATCAGGGCAGGGGAAATAACGGTAATCATTTGCTTCTGCTTTGCTACGCATGGGGCGAGTTTCATTTTTGTCGGCATCGTATAATCGCGTTTCTTGGGCAACGGTGCCGCCATCTTCAATTAATTCGATTTGACGTTGAATTTCGTAGTTAATAGCACGTTCTACAAAGCGAAACGAGTTAATGTTTTTTAATTCGGTGCGGGTGCCCAACTCTTTTTGACCCATTGGCCGCACAGATACGTTGGCATCACAACGAAACGAACCTTCTTGCATGTTGCCGTCGCAAATGTTTAAGTATTGCACTAAGGTGTGTAGGGTTTTTAAATAGGCAACCGCTTCTTTGGCGTTGCGCATATCGGGTTCCGATACTATTTCAAGCAATGGCGTGCCGGCGCGGTTTAAATCAATGCCGGTCATGCCTTGAAAGTCTTCATGCAGTGATTTACCAGCATCTTCTTCGAGATGCGCACGGGTAACGCCAATGGTTCTGGTGCTACCATCATCTAAAGTAATTTCAATTTCACCTTCACCAACAATTGGGTGATAAAGCTGACTGGTTTGGTAGCCTTTTGGTAAGTCAGGGTAGAAATAGTTTTTGCGATCAAAAATTGAACGCTCATGAACCTTAGCGCCAATGGCCAAGCCTAAGGCAACCGCTTTTTCTATGACTTCTTTGTTTAGCACCGGTAATGTGCCGGGCAGGGCAAGGTCAAGCGCGCAGGCTTGGGTGTTAGGCATGGCGCCATAGGCGGTGGCCGACCCAGAAAAAATTTTAGTGTTGGTGTTAAGTTGTGCGTGGACTTCAAGCCCAATAACTGTTTCCCATTGCATGTTATGTACCTTTTTTAAAACGTGTTACGTTAGCGGTGGTTAATAAGCTGTTTTTAAATGCCAATCAGTCACTTGTTGATATTGATGCGCTAAATTTAATAGTTTAGCGCTAGCAAAATAATTGCCAATCAACTGGTGCCCAATGGGCAAATCATTGATAAAACCAGCTGGGGCATTTAAGCCTGGCAAGCCTGCCAAGTTTACGCCCGCGGTGTAAAGATCTGACAAATACATTTCGATGGGATCATCAGATTTTTCGCCAAATTTAAAGGCGGTGCTGGGTACCGATGGCCCTAAAATGACGTCGCAGCTTTCGAAGGCGCGTTTAAAGTCATCACTAATAAGTTGGCGAACTTTTTGTGCTTTAATATAGTAGGCATCGTAAAATCCAGCCGATAATACGTGGGTGCCAATCATAATTCGACGTTTCACTTCTGCGCCAAAACCTTCGCCGCGGCTACGTTCGTATAAATCGGTTAAATCTTTCGGCGCCTTCGCACTGTAACCAAAACGCACGCCATCATAGCGTGCCAAGTTAGACGATGCCTCAGCCGGGGCCACCGCATAATAAGCGGGAATAGATAAGCCAATATTCGGTAAGCTGACTTCGACTAATTCGCAGCCCATTTTTTCATATTCTTTTGCGGCCGCTTCAATTTTTTCGGCCACGTCTGCATCTAAATCGTTAGTGAAAAATTCTTTAGGCAAACCAATTTTCACGCCTTGCAAGCTGTCGTTTAACGTGGCGGTGTAATCGGGCACGGTTTCGTCTAGGCTGGTTGAATCGTTTTCATCAAAGCCGGCCATGGTGTTTAACAGTAACGCACAATCTTCGGCGGTGCGTGCCATTGGGCCTGCTTGGTCTAAACTGGAGGCAAAAGCAATCATGCCTAAGCGCGATACGCGGCCATAAGTAGGCTTTAAGCCCGTTAAATTACAATATGATGCAGGCTGGCGAATCGAGCCACCTGTGTCGGTGCCGGTTGCTGCGGGTGCAAAACCAGCCGCCACCGATGCTGCTGCTCCGCCTGATGAGCCACCCGGTACGCATTGCTTGTTCCAAGGATTTTTTACGCTACCAAAATAACTGGTTTCATTCGATGAACCCATGGCAAATTCGTCCATGTTGGTTTTACCCAGCATCACGGCGCCTTGCTCTTTAAATTTTCGGATAACGGTTGCATCGTAGGGGGCAATAAAATTTTCTAACATTTTTGAGCCGCAAGTGGTTAATACGCCATCAGTGCAAAAAATATCTTTTTGCGCAATGGGTACGCCGGTTAAAGCATTAGCGCCACCGGCAGCTAATAATACGTCGGCTGCGCGAGCTTGCTCTAAAGCCAGTTGGTCAGTAATGGTTATAAAAGCGTTTATTTCATGGTTCTGTTCTTGAATACGCTTTAAATAATGCTGGGTTAATTCAACACTAGAATACTGTTTATTTTGTAAATCTTGACTAATTTGTGCAACGGTTTTGTTGTGCATAACATTCTCTCAATAAATTAATGGTCCGTTCCCATAAAGCAATAAGGCTCTAGGTTCACTCAATCACTTGCGGCACCAGATATAGCCCCGCTTCTACTTTAGGCGCAAGGGCTTGAAATTTAGCGCGTTCATCTTTAGCGGTGACATCATCAGCGCGTAGGCGCTGTGTGCAATGCAGTGGATGCGCCATGGGCTGTACCGCATCGGTATCAGCTTGTTCCATATTACTAATTAGCTCCATAGCATTGGTTAATTCAGCTGCATAGCGCGTAACGTCGGTATCTTCAATACGCAGTCGCGCCAAAAAGGCTACTTTGCGTACATCATCTTGACTTAAAGCCATAAATTTGAACTCCAGTGAGAAAAAAAGGCGATTATACCGTCCCATGGCGCAAAGCGCCATCATCACGTTGGGCTTTGTTTCTTTGATTCGTATTTGCATTTATAGCGCGCTGATTAAATTGAATACGCAACGGTAATTGTACTATTTTTGGCGCTCTATAAATTCATTTCATATTGGCTAAAGCTAGGGCTTGTTTTTTGAGAAATTTTTGGTATTATGCCGGTTCTTCAGTGGGTCGTTAGCTCAGTTGGTAGAGCAGTTGACTTTTAATCAATTGGTCGTAGGTTCGAATCCTACACGACCCACCACTTTTTATTTCTCAATAATAATTATAAGCCGCAATGCTTAATAGGGCTTTCTCAAATAGGAATGCCGCTGCTGAAGACAGAGCATATGTCGAGTGGATAGTTATTTGCCATCCAATATACTGTTATAAAACTCGTTACAAGAATAACTTAAATTTAACACCTAAAATAGGGCATGAAACATGGTTCAGCCTAGAACAATTCTGATCTACACCAAAAACCCGATCATCCGTGAAGCCTTGCATTTTTTATTGGCTTCTTATGGTTACTCAAGTGGCATTGTTGAAGATATAGCCACATTAAAAAAACACCTCAAAAATGAAAAAGAGCTGCTGGTCATTTTCAATGATGTTAACGAGTTTATCGGCTGTAAGTGGGGTATTCTAAAAAATCCGTTCATTTTACTTCGAGCTTCCAGAGATGATGTCGCTGTCTTTAAATCTCCCAATGTGCATATTCTTGACGGGTATCGAAGCACTGAAGATATTATATTATTGATAAATGAAATTATGGGCGAGAGTTGTCGTTAAATTCTGTTGGATGTATGGGGCGATTGTTAAAACGACTAAACAGGCAATGGCTAATTTTTTTAACCTGGCATCCGCTAGCAATATTAATGAAACATTCGTCCATTAAACTCTCCTTATTCACTAACAGTAAGGAGTAGATAATGAACAAGCAAACATTTACCGCAACAGATAAGAGTCGTCATAACCCGAGTGATTTTGATAAAGATTATGGCGTGTTTGAACTGGAGACACGCTCAACAGTGCAGACTGTTTCGTCTGAGACCATTTATTATGTTTTTGATAATTAGAGATTGAGCATGCGGGCTTAAAAATTGGCTCCCCGGGACAGATTCGAACTGCCGACCAAGTGATTAACAGAAGGGTGTAGAATTTATGCTAAGCCACTGAAAACAAGGGGAAAAAGTGTTTTAACACCTCTGTTTTTCCGGACGTTCGAGTCTAATGAAGTCAATGAGTTACCGTTGAGTTTTCCTACTGCTATTTTATGTTATTTCGGTACATTTAGAGCGCCTGGGAGTCGATTAGGCATCGTTTAAAAAATATGGTCATCATCTCCATTACCCACTAAATCGTTACAAAACTTTTGCCGCGTTTACCACTGAATGGGTGGATAGATCATAGGACCACCCACAATTTGCCTTGGTGTAGTTAAAAGCCGAGCATGGGGCCTATTTAGGCCAACCTTTTTAAAGTTTTTCTAGCGCCACAGGTTAGCCCTGGCAGTCTTTGCGCAACTAACGGTTCATGCTAGACTCGCAACAAGCGAAATCAAGGGGAATAACACCCTAATTCAACACCGCCAGATAAAAAGGAAGCCCTGTTTATGGCCAAGAAACCGACCGCAAAACCCAAAAAAACCACCTCATTCGAAGAAACCCTCTGGGACAGCGCTAATAAGCTGCGCGGTAGTGTGGAATCATCCGAATACAAGCACATCGTATTGAGCTTGATATTCCTTAAATTCATCAGTGATAAGTTTGAAGCGCATCGCCAAGCCTTAATTGATGATGGTAAAGAGCAGTTTATTGATCGCGTGCCGTTTTACACACAGAGCAACGTCTTCTACTTACCGGAAGAGGCGCGCTGGAAAACGATTATCAAGCACAGCAAGCAAGATGACATCGCCCTTAGAATCGACACCGCCTTGCATACTATTGAGAAAACCAACAAATCCCTGGCCGGTGCCTTGCCAGACAACTACTTCTCACGCCTAGGGCTAGAAGCGAACAAACTGGCCGCGCTACTCGACACCATCAACAATATCGATACCGTGGTTCAACAAGCGCAAGCGAACGACGAAAAACCCATGAGCGAAGAAGACTTGGTAGGGCGTGTCTATGAATACTTTCTGGGTAAGTTTGCCGCCAGTGAAGGTAAAGGCGGTGGCGAGTTTTATACACCCAAGTCAGTAGTGGCCTTATTGGCTGAAATGCTCGAACCCTATAAAGGCAAAATCTACGATCCCTGCTGTGGCTCTGGTGGCATGTTCGTACAATCGATCAAGTTTATCAACAGCCACAACGGCAACCAGAAAGACATTTCAATCTACGGTCAAGAATACACCAGCGCCACCTACAAGTTGGCTAAGATGAACCTAGCCGTTCGCGGCATTAGTGGCAACTTGGGCGATGTGGCAGGCGACACTTTTTTCAAAGACCAACACCCAGATTTAAAAGCCGACTACATCATGGCCAATCCACCTTTTAATCAAAAGCAGTGGCGCGCCGACAACGAACTCACGGACGACCCACGCTGGGGTGGCTACACCGTGCCGCCCACCGGTAATGCCAACTACGCGTGGATACTCCACATGCTCAGCAAACTTAGTGAAAGTGGCACAGCTGGCTTTGTACTGGCCAATGGTTCCATGAGCTCCAACACCAGCGGCGAAGGTAAGATACGCCAAGAGATTATCGACAACGACCATGTGGATTGTATGATAGCCTTACCAGGGCAGTTATTTTACACTACTCAAATACCCGTGTGCCTTTGGTTCCTGACCAAAAACAAAGGGGAAGATAAAACACGCGGCTACCGCGATAGAAAAGGCGAAACCCTGTTTATCGATGCCCGTCAAATGGGCTCGATGGCGAGTCGTATTCACAAAGAGTTTACAGACGAAGACCTCACCAAAATTGCCAGTACCTATCACGCTTGGCGTGGAGAGGAAAAAGACGGTGAGTATGAAGACGTAGCGGGTTATAGTAAAGCCGCTTCGTTAGATGAAATCAAAGCCAATGATTATGTGCTTACGCCTGGTCGTTATGTGGGTGCGGCTGAGATTGAAGATGATGGTATAGCGTTTGAAGATAAAATGAGGGAGCTGAGTCAAACTTTGTATGGGCAGATGAAAGAAGCGGAAGTGTTGGATAATACCATTCG
>JAWUVP010000059.1:0-10002 GCA_034112285.1 Gammaproteobacteria bacterium | reverse complement strand
ATTCAATCGTAGCCGGTGGCTTACCACTAATATCATAAACAACCCGCGACACCCCCGACACTTCGTTCACAATGCGGTTGCTCACATGACCTAAAAAGTCGTAAGGTAAATGCGCCCAGTGAGCGGTCATGAAATCAATCGTCTCTACGGCGCGCAAGGCAATCACATATTCATATTGACGATTATCGCCGACGACGCCGACTGATTTTACCGGTAAAAACACGGCAAACGCTTGGCTGGTTTTATCGTATAAATCATAGTTATAAAGTTCGTTAATAAAAATCGCATCGGCTTGGCGCAAAATATCGGCGTAAGCTTGTTTTACTTCACCTAAAATACGCACGCCTAGGCCTGGGCCTGGGAATGGATGGCGATAGACCATGCTGGCGGGCAAGCCTAATGCCACGCCGACTCGGCGCACTTCATCTTTAAACAGTTCGCGCAGCGGCTCTAATAATTTTAATTTCATATGCTCGGGCAAGCCGCCAACATTGTGGTGTGATTTGATCACTTTGGCTTTACCGGTTTTGCTGCCGGCCGATTCAATCACGTCGGGATAAATAGTGCCTTGTGCTAACCATTTCGCATTCGCAATTTTATTCGACTCTTCGTCAAAAATAGCGACAAATTCATTGCCAATAATTTTGCGTTTTTTCTCTGGGCAACTTTCACCGGCGAGTTTGGTCAAGAAGCGTTCTTGTGCATTAACGCGAATTACTTTCACGCCCATGTGCTCGGCAAAGGTGGCCATTACTTGGTCGCCTTCGTTCAAACGGAGTAAACCGTTATCCACAAAAATACAAGTTAACTGTGTGCCAATCGCCTTGTGCAATAAAGCGGCCACCACGGAAGAATCGACGCCACCTGATAAGCCTAAAATCACATGGTCATTACCGACTTGATTGCGCACGCTGGCAATAGCATCGTCAATAATATTGTTGGCGGTCCAGGTGTTTTCGCAGCCGGCAATTTCATGCACAAAATGGCTGAGTAACGTTTCACCACAAGCGGTATGAGTTACTTCAGGGTGAAACTGCACCGCATAAAATTTTCGTACTGGGTCCATCATGGCGGCAATGGGGGCGCTGGCAGTTTTGGCTATGATTTCAAAATTTTCTGGCACGGTAGTCACTTTATCGCCATGGCTCATCCAGACCGATTGCGAGCTCGCCAACTCTGCAAACAAAGCACTGCTAGTGTCTATCTCTAACTCAGCGTGACCAAATTCTTTTTTGGCAGAGGTATCCACCTGCCCGCCTAATTGTTCTGCCATGGTTTGCATGCCATAGCAAATGCCTAACACTGGGATGCCTAATTCAAACACAATATCTGCGGCGCGCGGTGTGTCCGCTTCGGTCACCGATTCTGGCCCGCCAGAAAGAATAATAGCTTGTGGCCCAAAAGCGCTTATCGCCTCGGCACTCATATCATAACCATGCAACTCACAATACACGCCCAGCTCTCGCACGCGACGAGCAATAAGCTGGCTATACTGAGAACCAAAATCAAGAATCAGAATTCGTTGTGCGTGAATATTCATTTATTATTCCTTGTTATTTAATCTTCAACCCGATAATTTGGCGCTTCTTTGGTAATGGTCACATCATGCACATGGCTTTCGCGCATGCCGGCACCGCTGAGCTCCATAAACTCTGCTTGCTCGCGCAAGGTTTCAATATCAATACTGCCGGTGTAGCCCATGCCTGAGCGTAAACCACCGCAGAGTTGGTGAATAATCGCCAACGCGGATCCTTTGTAAGGCACCCGGCCTTCAATGCCTTCGGGCACAAGTTTTTCAACATCGTTGCTATCTTGAAAGTAACGATCGCTAGAACCTTGGCTCATGGCGCCTAACGAGCCCATGCCGCGATAGGTTTTGTATGAACGGCCTTTATATAAAATCACTTCACCGGGCGACTCATCCGTGCCGGCAAAAATGCTGCCGACCATGACGGTGTAAGCACCGGCTGCTAAGGCTTTTACAATGTCACCTGAGTAACGTACGCCACCATCGGCAATCAAGGGAATGCCTGTACCGCGTAAGCCTTCGGCTACATTGGCCACCGCGGTAATTTGCGGCACACCAACGCCTGAAACAATTCGCGTGGTACAAATTGAACCGGGGCCAATGCCCACTTTCACGCCATCGGCGCCGGCATCGGCCAAGGCTTTTGCGGCGGCGGCGGTCGCGATGTTGCCACCAATAATTTGTACTTGTGGAAAGTGTGATTTAATCCAAGCTACTTGCTCAATAACCCCTTTGGAGTGGCCATGCGCCGTGTCGACCACAATAATATCAACCCCGGCTTCAATTAAAGCCGTTGCCCGCTCTTTACCATCTTCGCCGGTGCCGGTGGCGGCTCCCACGCGTAATTGTTGCTGCTCGTCTTTACAGGCCAGAGGTTTTTCTTTGGCTTTGCGAATATCGGTAACGGTAATCATGCCGCGTAGGTGGAAGTTATCGTCGACCACCAATATTTTTTCAATGCGATGCGCTTGCAGTTTTTCAATCACTTCGTCGCGGCTAGCACCTTCTTTTACGGTGACCAATCTGTCTTTAGGGGTCATCACCTGCGCCACAGGTTTGCTTAAATCAGTTTCAAAGCGCACGTCACGGCTGGTAACAATGCCGATTAAATTATCGCCTTCCACCACTGGCATGCCAGAAATATTGTGCGCCTGGGTTAGCTTTAATAGTTCACCTACGGTTGTGGCAGGATTAACGGTAAGCGGGTCTTTCACCACGCCGCTTTCAAAACGTTTGACCTTTTGCACTTCCAGCTTTTGCTGCTCAATGCTCATGTTTTTGTGAATAATGCCCACGCCGCCTTCTTGGGCTAATGCGATGGCTAAACGTGACTCGGTCACGGTGTCCATAGCGGCCGCGACTAAGGGGATATTGAGTTTAATGTCACGTGTTATCCAGGTGCTTAAATCAGCGTCGCGGGGTAAAACAGCGGATTCAGCGGGAATAAGTAAGACGTCATCGAAGGTTAAAGCTTTTTGAATAATGCGCATGGGGGCTCCTTGTTTTGATACCCATGGCATACCTTTAAGGGTGCTGGGTATGCCGGCAGATTATACCAGAATATTTCTCGATAGCGAGGGGTTTGCGGCTTTGTCTGGGGCGCGATGAGGGCCACCTATTCTAGACACGCCGTGAATACGTCCCTGTAGGCTCCTCGCCAGCATCCTTGCTGGCGAGGGTCTAGAAAAGCCAGCATTCATCGCGCTGGTAAAAGCCTATTTTGCTGGGGGGAGAAGGAGCTCGCTGCGCTCGGCTATTTTCACTTTTAAACGATCTTCCTTCTACGATGGGAGGTGGCAAGATTGACTAGGTCGTCATTTTTGCAGAGAGATTTCATGAATTGAGCTACGAAGGTAAATCGTAAACTCTGCCCCCCACCCAAAAAATGCAAATAGTCGAGCGCAGCTCGCTCATCATCTCCCAAGCTCCACAGGCTTTGCGGGTGTTGTGAATGCTGGTTTTTCTAGACCCTCACTGGCAGGACGCCAGTGCGGAGCCTACAGGGACGTATTCACGGCGTATCTAGAAAATCCAGCGTTCACAACACAAACCCGAAAGCCAAAGATAAACGCAATTAATGCTTGCCGACGGCGCCATTTTTCTATACAATGCGTTTCTCTGATGCGGGGTGGAGCAGTCTGGCAGCTCGTCGGGCTCATAACCCGAAGGTCGTAGGTTCAAATCCTGCCCCCGCTACCAATTTTTTGATTGGTCCTAATTTCTCTTTTGAGAAAGTGTGATAGACGAGCGTAAAAATAAGACTGAACAAATTGGGCCCTCGGCCCTTTTTTATTGGATAAAATATGCAATATAGACAAGATTTACATGATTTATTAGAACCTGCTGTGCAAGCGGCTGGGTATGAGCTCTATGGGCTTGAATTTTCAAATCAAGGTAGACATTCTATATTACGCGTCTATATTGACCATGAAGACGGCATTAATGTTGATGATTGCGCTAGTGCAAGTCATCAAGTGAGTGCGGTACTCGATGTTGAAGACCCTATTAGTGGAGAATATACGCTAGAAGTTTCTTCACCTGGTATGGAGCGTCCATTATTTTTCACGACACACTTTACTGATGTGCAAGGTGAAAAAGTTAAAATTCATACTCGCAGCCCCATTGAAGGGCAGCGTAAATTTATTGGCAGCGTGGTTGATTGCAGCGACGAGGCTCTGGAACTGCAACAAGAAGAAGAGAAAATTGTAATTCCCCTGGCAGAAATTAACAAAGCACATTTAATCGTTAACTTTTAGAAGGTAACTCATATGGTAAACAAAGAAATTTTATTAGTCGCAGAAGCTGTTTCAAACGAGAAAGACGTTGATCAGTCTGTTATTTTTGAAGCAATTGAAGCAGCCTTAGCGATGGCAACGCGCAAACGTAACATCGAAGAAATAGATGTGCGGGTGGTGATTGATCGCAATACGGGCGATTACCAAACTTTTCGTCGTTGGATAGTGATGGCCGATGATGCTGAATTAGAAAACCCAGCTGCTGAGCTAAACTTGAGCCAAGCTCAAGCGCGTGGTGAAGAAGAAGTGCAGGCGGGTGATGTTATTGAAGAGCCTATGGACTCAATTGAGTTCGGGCGCATAGCAGCACAAACTGCTAAGCAAGTTATTGTGCAAAAAGTACGCGAAGCAGAGCGTGCAAAAACGGCCGATGCCTTTTCCAATAAAATTGGCGATATCTTAAATGGTACGGTGAAAAAAGTTAGCCGTGATTGCGTTATTATTGATTTAGGGCAACACGCTGAAGGTATTATTCGTCGTGAAGATATGATTCCTAAAGAAAATTTTAGAGTGGGTGACCGGGTTCGTGGTTTGCTTTACGAAGTACAAAGCCAGTTACGCGGCCCACAAATGTTGATGAGCCGTTCACGCTCAGAAATGTTGGTCGAATTGTTTCGCATTGAAGTGCCCGAAATCGGTGAAGAGATCATCGAGATTAAAAGCGTTGCGCGTGACCCAGGTTCGCGTGCAAAAATAGCCGTAAAAACCAATGATGGTCGAATCGATCCTATTGGTGCTTGCGTTGGTATGCGTGGCTCACGCGTGCAAACTGTTTCTGAAGAATTAAACGGCGAGCGCGTTGATATTGTTTTATGGGATGATAATCCTGCACAGCTCGTTATTAATGCTATGGCGCCTGCTGAAGTTGAATCGATTGTGGTTGATGAAGAAACCAACACAATGGATTTAGCGGTAAAAGAAGAAGGTTTATCACAAGCTATTGGCCGTAGCGGACAAAATGTGCGCTTAGCCAGTACCTTATGTGGTTGGACACTTAACGTGATGTCTGAAGAGCAAGCTGCAGCAAAAAGTGAAAAAGAGTCTGTGAATGTATTAGAAATCTTTGTTAGCGATTTAGACATTGATGAAGAAATGGCAGGCGTGTTAGTGGATGAAGGCTTTACCAATTTAGAAGAAATTGCGTATGTGCCGGCAAAAGAATTATTAGCCATCGAAGGCTTTGATGAAGATATTGTTGATGCCCTGCGCGAACGTGCCAAAGATGCTTTATTAGCGAAAGCTTTAGCCGGTGATATCAAAGAGCCTGCCGAAGATTTATTAAATCTTGAAGGCATGGATGAGGCATTGGCTAAACTTTTAGTTGAACAAGATGTTATGACTCAAGAAGATTTAGCGGAATGTGGTATCGATGAAATTATTGATATTGAAGGCATGACTGAGGAAAGAGCCTCAGCGCTTATCATGGCCGCACGCGCGCCTTGGTTCGCAGAATAAGACATGTGTGAGGCAATCGGTTTATGTATTAACCATTACCAACACAAAATAAACCCTGGTTTAGGCATGGGTATTAAGATGTATTAACTCCTTAATAACATGCTCAAGCTAAATAGAAATCGTATGACGATGTGGAGTTAACCATGGCAGACGTAACTGTAGAACAATTAGCAAAAACTGTAGGCATCCCTGTCGTGCAGTTGCTTGAGCAATTTAAGGAAGCGGGCTTAGGGGTGACGAAAGCAACCCAAGTAGTGGATGATAAGCAAAAACAAATTTTGCTAGGCCATTTACGCGATAGCACCAAAAAATCGACTGCGACCACGCTGGCAGGCAAACCCACAAAAACGATTACTCTAAAGCGCAAAAGCACCAGCACACTCAAGGCGGGTGGTGGTCACGCGAATAAAGGCAAAGTAGTTAATGTTGAAGTGCGCAAAAAACGCACCTATGTCGAACGCACCACTTCATTAGCTGAAGAACGCGCACAAGAAGAAAAAGAAGCCGTTGAGCGTGTCGCAGCAGAAGAGCAAGCAAAACATTTGCGTGAAGTTGCAGCGCAGGCTGAGCAAGCGCTTAAACTCAAAGAAAAAGCAGAGTCTACAGACAATCCTGAAGTGAAAACAGAGGTTGCTGTTGAGGCGAAAGAGACCAAAGAAACCAAAGAAACAAAAGAGAGCGAAGACGCGCCGAAACCTGCTCATCAAGCGAAAAAAGAAGTTAAAGCTGAGCCAGAAAAAGATGACCGTAAAGGTAAGAAGACTAAGCTCAAAGCAAAAGATCGAAAAGTACAAAGTCGTCAAGAAAAACGCGGTTCAAAAAAACCCTTATCTTCTTTTAATGATGAAGGCTCATGGGGTAAAGCTCGTCGTCGTCATAACAAACCTTCTAGCTTAACAGAGCATGGTTTTGCTGTGCCCACTGCACCTATCGTGCGTGAAGTGTCTATTCCTGAAAGAATCACGGTCGGCGATTTAGCACAAAAAATGTCTATTAAAGGCGCTGAAGTTGTGAAGAAAATGATGCAACTTGGCGGCATGGTAACCATTAACCAAGTTATTGATCAAGATACTGCGGTTATTTTAGTTGAAGAAATGGGCCATACGGCAATTCTAGTGAAAGAAAATGCACTTGAAGATGAAGTGGTGCTGGCTGCAACCAGTGGTGAAATTGCGAAGCCTCGCTCACCAGTGGTAACGATTATGGGTCATGTTGACCATGGTAAAACGTCATTGCTCGATTATATTCGTCGCACTAAAGTGGCTGATGGCGAAGCGGGTGGTATCACTCAGCACATTGGTGCTTATCATGTCGAAACAGAAAAAGGCTCTATTACATTTTTAGATACTCCAGGTCATGCGGCATTTACGGCTATGCGTGCTCGTGGTGCGCAGTGTACGGATATTGTTATTTTAATTGTTGCGGCCGATGATGGCGCTAAACCACAAACTGTGGAAGCTATTCAGCATGCGCAAGCAGCAGGCGTACCCATTATTGTGGCTGTTAATAAAATGGATAAAGAAGACGCTGACCCAGAAAAAGTTAAAAATGATTTGACACAATATGGCATTGTTCCTGATGATTGGGGTGGTGATGTTATGTTCTGTAATATTTCAGCTAAAACCGGACTAGGTGTAGACCAACTATTGGATGCAATCTTACTACAAGCCGAAGTGTTAGAATTAAAAGCCGTGAGCACCGGCCCTGTGCAAGGTGTGATTATTGAATCACGTCTAGATCGAGGCCGTGGCCCGGTTGCTACTATTTTAGTGCAACAAGGTTGCTTGGAAAAAGGCAATGTTGTTTTGGCCGGTATGCAGTACGGAAGTGTGCGTAAATTGATTGATGACACTGGAACAGCGGTGTTGAGTGCGGGCCCTTCAATGCCGGTGGAAATGCTAGGTTTATCTGGCACGCCAACGGCGGGTGATGAAGTGATTGTGGTGGTGAGTGAGCGTAAGGCGCGTGAAGTGGCTATGTTCCGTCAAGGAAAATTCCGCGAAGTTAAATTGGCTAAGCAACAAGCAGCCAAACTTGAAAATCTATTTACACAAGTTAACGATGCGAAAGTATCAACGCTAAACATTGTTTTAAAAGCCGGTGTGCAAGGCTCTGTGGAAGCGTTAACAGAAAGCTTACAAAAATTATCTAGCGATGAAGTCAAAGTTAATATTGTTGCTAGCGGCGTTGGTGGCATTAATGAATCTGACGTGAATTTAGCCTTAGCATCTCAAGCTATTATGATTGGTTTTAACGTACGTGCCGATGCAACCGCGCGCAAATTGATTGAGTCAGAAGGCGTTGACTTGCATTATTACAGTATTATTTATAACTGTTTAGATGAAGTCAAAGCAGCCTTAACGGGAATGTTGAAACCAATATTTAAAGATCAAATTATTGGCTTGGCTGCCGTACGTGATGTGTTCCGCTCCTCTAGATTTGGCACCATTGCTGGTTGTATTGTGAGTGAGGGTGTTATTAAACGTAACAGCCCAATACGCGTGCTACGTGATAATGTGGTGATATTTGAAGGCGGTTTGGAATCACTAAAACGCTTTAAAGAAGATTGCAATGAAGTTAAAAAAGGTATTGAATGCGGTATTGGTGTGAAAGACTATAACGATGTTCAAGTCGACGACCAAATTGAAGTGTTTGAAACGGTTGAAGTTAAACGTAGTTTATAAAGGTTGCTGTAATGGATATTAGTCGAGCACAAAGAATTGGCGATCAAATTCGTAAAACGTTAGGGCAAATTTTATTGCAGGAAGTAAAAGATCCCCGCATTAAAATGTTGAACCTCACTGATGTAGAAGTATCACGTGATTTATCGCATGCAAAAGTATTCTATAGTTTAGTCGATAGTGAACATACTGCTGCCGAAGTGGATATCGCATTACAAAAAGCCGCGGGCTTTATGCGGGTTCGTATTGCCGATGAGCTTGCGTTACGGATCACCCCAAAACTACGTTTTATTTACGATGCTAGCATGGATCATGGGCGACAAATGAGCGAGTTAATTAATGCCGCTATTGCTGATGATGAGAAAAAAAGCAAAGTGACTGATGCCGAAGATGAGAAAAAAAGCAACACGACTGACGGTGAATAGCTAGCATGGGTAAGCGTGCGGCACGTGGTCGTGAACTGACGGGTATTTTGTTATTAGATAAGCCAGACGGCATAACCTCTAATAGAGCGTTACAGCAAGTTAAAGGCCTTTATTTCGCGAAAAAAGCGGGCCATACGGGCAGCTTAGATCCCTTAGCTACCGGCATGTTGCCTCTTTGCTTTGGCCAAGCCACCAAATTTTCACAATTTCTATTAGATGCCGATAAAACCTATCAAGTTACCGCCCAGTTAGGTGTGCGCACCACAACTTGCGACGCTGAAGGCGAAGCCGTTGACACAAAAGATGCCAGCCACGTTAACGCCGATAATCTTGAAGCTTGTTTAGCACAGTTTCGCGGCCCGATTGAACAAATTCCCTCTATGTATTCAGCCTTAAAGCATAAGGGGCAGCCACTATACAAGCTGGCCCGCCAAGGCATTGAAGTTGAACGCCCACCCCGCAAAGTGACTATTCATGAATGTCGTTTAGATAATTTTGATAGCAGCAGTGCACAATTTAGCTTAACGGTGTCCTGCAGTAAAGGCACCTATATTCGTAATCTTGTTGACGATATTGGTCAAGTACTGGATTGTGGCGCGCACGTGGTTGTTTTGCGCCGTATCGGGGTTGCCAATTTATCGAAGCAACCCATGTATACAATTGATGTTTTAGATAGCCTGCGTGATGAAGAGCAATTTGCTGAGTTAGATAATTTACTGCTGCCTTTAAGTGCGGCCTTGTTTCCTTACCCCATCTTAAATTTAGAAAGTGCGAGCGTGTTTCGTTTGCGTAATGGTGACAAATTGCCTTGCCCCAATAGTCAAGAGGGCAACGTTTGCATTATGTTGGGCGAAGAGTTCATAGGCATTTCCAATGTGAGTGCCGAGCAGCAGTTAAGCGCGGTGCGTTTTATCAATCATACACTTTAGGCTCACCTTCTGGGCGCGTGTTAAAACGTTTATAGGTCCAGCCGTATTGCTCGGGATAATCTCTAGCCACTTCTTCGACCAAAGCATTAAAACGCGTGGCATCCGCAACGGGATCATCTGAAGGATAATTATCCAGTGCGGGCATGAATTTGAGCGTATAGCCTTTATTGTCTTTGTTACGCACAAAAA
>JAWUVP010000058.1:0-34604 GCA_034112285.1 Gammaproteobacteria bacterium | reverse complement strand
AGAATTTCGGCCCTTAATTGGCAACCGCGTTTATGGTTGTGACGATTGCCAAATGTGCTGCCCATGGAATCGGTTTGCAAAAATAACCGATGAGCAACATTTTAAACCGCGTCACGATTTAGAATCATCAGACATTCTTGATTTGTTTAATTGGAGCGCCGAAGAATTCGACAAAAAAACGCTAGGCTCACCGATTCGACGTATTGGTTATGCGCGTTGGCTGCGTAACATGGCTGTGGGGTTGGGTAATGCCCCATATCATGCTGACACGGTAAGTGCTTTGGAAGACAAGTTAGCCTACGACGACCCCATGGTGCGTGAGCACATAACCTGGGCTTTGACTCAACAAAAAAGTAAATGCGTTAACGCGAACGCCGCTGCACCCATAACAAACAAATAAAACAACTGGCAATGAGTACTAACAATAAAATCCCTATAGGCGTAGCACTATCATGAGATAAAAAGGCCAGCGCCATCGTTGCCAGCATACTTAATAATGAAACCCAAGTGCCAAGAATGGACATAATATATTCGGCAGGATATTGAGGGAAAGCTTGTAGAATCATATTGTTAAATGGCCCATAAAAAACACCTAAACCAATCGTTGTAACACAAAACGGCCATAATAAATTAAGGGTACTTAAATGCTCACCGCGGTTAAACCACAACAAACACAGACTACCCAACACAATAACCCATAAACCAAGCCAAAACAGGTTTTTTTCACTACAGCGCTTCGCGCCCAAAATAGCTGCCCATAAACCAAAAACCTGTATAAAACTGACTATTGCGATCACCCAGCCTACAAAGTGCGCTTTAACGTGTAAAGTGTGCGTCAACACAAACACTACCCCTGCAAAATAAACCACGGTCATGGCAGAACTAGCTGCGTAAGCAAAACACCATGCTGTAAAACGCCAATCTTTTAGTAGCGCCCAGTAACCGGAAAAATCAAATGCTTCCTGGGTATGCGTCTCATTACTCTGAGCTAACTGACTAAAATATAACGGCAGGTAAGACAAGAGAGACAACAAAAACATCACCAAAAAAAGCAGCTGCCACGGTAAATAACTAATAAGATAACCCGTGAGAATAATAAACAAAGATGTTATAAACTGAATACCTATACGCGAATAAGAAAACATATTACCACGCTGTTCGCCCGTGATAGTCGCCAAAATCGTTTTAGACACCGTGGGCAAAAGCCCTACGGAAAACGCTTGCAGGATGCGACCAACAAATAATAGCGGCACCCACTTGCCCGCCATGCAAGTCGCCGTGCCAACGGTAAACACCACGACAGCAATAAATAAAATGCGCTGCATACTATAGCGCGCAATAATAAAGCCCGACAAAAATCCTGACAAGGTATAACCCATGAAAAAACTACTGATCGTTAATTTGGCCGTGTGCGCACTAATACCAATCGCAATAGCAATAAGTGGCAGGGCAATGTAGAACATATTGGTGCTAGCTTGTTGCCAAATACGCAGCAAGGTTGCGTAGAACGTTTTGTGCGCGGGTGAAAGACTCATGGCATCGACCTAATAAAATGTTGACGGTAAAATTTCAACTCATCAATCGAATCACGAATATCTTGCAAAGCTAAATGCTCAGACTCTTTGGTAAATTGTTTTGCCAGCTCAGGCTGCCAACGTTGGCAAAGTTCTTTTAACGTGCTGACATCTAAATTACGATAATGGAAAAAATGGCAAAGCTCAGGCATGTAGTTATAAAGAAAACGTCTATCTTGGCAAATGCTATTGCCGCACATGGGGGAGTCACCTTTGCCGACGTATTGTCGTAAAAAGGCTATGGTTTCTGCTTGCGCTTGGGCTTCGTCATACTCACTGGCTTGCACGCGCTTCACTAAACCTGAACCATTGTGTTGCTTAGTATTCCATTCATCCATGCCATCAAGGCGGTCTTGGCTTTGATGAATCGCTATCATGGGGCCTTCGGCCAAAATGTTGAGTTCGCTGTCGGTGACGATGGTCGCTATTTCAATAATGCGATCGGCTTCGGGGATTAAGCCGGTCATTTCTAGGTCTAGCCAGATTAAATTTTTCGCACTTTTCTGCGCCATATCAAATTCCTTGCTGAAAAAACTAAGTATATAGGAAGAGAGAAGTAAAATACTATATACTTGTGCGAAATTTTTATCGAGGCTCGTCATGCTCAATTTAGTGTTTATTATTGTTGGTTATTTATGCGGCTCCGTTAACTTTGCCATTATTGTGTGCAAGTTAGCACGCTTACCTGATCCACGGGCGCAAGGCTCGGGTAATCCCGGTGCCACCAATGTGCTGCGCTTAGCCGGCAAAAAGCTAGCGCTGTTGGTAATTGTAGGCGATGCACTCAAAGGCGTGTTGCCGGTATTACTCGCGCGGATTTGTGGCGTGCACAGTGAAGCACTGAGCTTAGTTGCCTTGTTTGCGGTGCTGGGTCATATGTATCCGGTGTTTTTTCGCTTTCAAGGTGGCAAAGGCGTGGCCACCACACTGGGCGCCATTTTAGCTTTATCTTGGAGTGTAGGCCTGGCCGTGCTGGGCACTTGGGTGGTTATGGCGGCAGTGTTTCGATTTTCTTCGCTTGCGTCTTTGGTGGCGATTGTGTTGCTACCGGTTTATATCCTATTGTGGTCGGTGCACAGTTTTGTGCTGCCGATGATATTGCTGGCGGTAGTGGTTGTTTATCAGCACCGCGGTAATATTAAGCGCTTGTTGAAGCGTGAAGAGCCTAAGATTGGTAAGAAGAAAAAAGCTTAGCCTTGTATGTGGAGATTGACCTGTGCCCTCGGGTGCGCGTTAATCTCCAAAGGCAAGCGCCCAACCTTATTGCAAACGATTCTCATTTGCGTTAAGATAACCCACCATTAATTTCAAGGATACAACCATGAAAAAAACCCAAGCCAGACCTTCTACCTGGTCACTCATGCTCGTTGTCTTTGGCCCCGGTTTAGTGGTCATGCTGGCCGACACCGATGCCGGCAGCATTATCACTGCTGCACAAAGCGGAGCACAGTGGGGTTACAAACTCCTACTGCTACAATTTATCTTAATGCCTATCGTTTTCATTGCCCAAGAGCTGACCGTGCGCTTGGGCATTCACACTGGCAAAGGCCATGGTGAGCTCATTAAAGATCGCTTTGGCACCTTTTGGGCTTGGCTGTCGGTGTCGACCTTAATTATCACCTGCATTGGCGCTATGATCAGTGAATTCTCTGGCCTTGCCGGCGTGGGCGCGTTGTTTGGGGTGCCCACTTGGGTGATGATGGTCTTATCCGTCGCCTTTTTATCCATCATTGCTATTACCGGCTCCTACCGCTCGGTAGAGCGCATTGCCATTTTATTTGGTTTGTTCGAGCTTATTTTCTTCGTCGTCGCCTGGATGGCTAACCCTTCTTTAAAAGAAATGTGGCACGGCATCATTAGTGTGCCATACAAAAACTCACAATATTTATTTCTCTTTGCCGCCAACATTGGCGCGGTGATTATGCCATGGATGATTTTTTATCAACAATCGGCCGTGGTGGATAAAGGCTTAAAACCAATCCACATGAAAGCCGCACGTTGGGACACCGCCATAGGCGCCGTGATTACCCAATTGGTAATGGCCGCAGTGCTTATTACCACCGCCGCGACTATTGGCAAAACCAACCCTGGTGCGCCGCTTAACACAGTACAACAAATATCATCAGCCCTAACGCCATTTTTAGGCTCCGTAGCCGGCAAAATACTCTTTGCCATTGGCATGACCGGCGCCTCCATTGTTGCCGCCATTGTCGTGTCACTCACCGCTGCTTGGGGCTTGGGCGAAGTCACTGGCTACAAACATTCACTAGAATATCACCCTAAAGATGCGCCCTGGTTTTACAGCATTTATGTTTTAACCTTAATTGCCGGTGCGGCCTTGGTGTCATCAGGCATTAACTTAATCAACTTAAACATTGGCATTGAGGTTATGAATGCCCTGCTGTTACCCATTGTCTTAACCTTCTTATTTTTACTGGCCGTTAAAGCCTTGCCCGAGGAACATAAACTCAAAGGCACTTACTTTTGGGTGGTGTTGATCATTCTTGGCGTGACCGCTTTGTTTGGCGTGTATGGTGGAATCATGGGAGCATAGTCCATAATTTGAGCAAGCTTGTAAATATACTTGTAAATGAATTTTTTTATTTATATACTTGATGTTCACATTATTTAATTCTAAAGAAAATATCAGATGATAAAGAAACTAATCGCCGTTGCCGCATTGTCAACGATGCTTGCTGCTTGTAGCACACAAACATTCACTTTGAACAATCATGATGTAACAACACCTAAAACAGATGCTATGCAAGCTTTCTTTGTATATGGTATTGGCCAAACACAAACGGTTAATGCTGCAGCTATTTGCGGTGGTGCTAAGCACGTTGTTAAAACTGAAGTTCAACAAACTTTTGTTGACGGTTTATTACAAGGCCTTACTTTCGGTATCTTCTCTCCACGTCAAGCACGCGTATATTGCTCTAAATAATTTAGCACTATGCACAAAAAACCCGCCAATTGGCGGGTTTTTTTATTGGGAAATAACTTCGCTGATCTCAATCAATGAACACTACTATAAAAGATACTAAAAACATTATCGATTATCACCTCGCCACGTTACGCTTGACGTAACGCATAACCATGCTATACTTAACAGATGATTAAAAGCTTTAAAACGAAAGATACAAAACAGTTATTTCTGGGTAAGTGTACCAAAAAATGGCTATCTTTCCGCAAGCAAGCTGAACGACGATTACAAATACTGGACTCAGCAACCTGCATAGATGATTTACGCACACTGCCTAGCAATCGTTTTGAAGCACTCAAAGGTAACCGTAAAGGACAGTATAGTATTAGAATTAATCAGCAATGGCGAATCTGCTTCAAATGGGATACAGACGACGTCATTGAAACTGAAATCGTCGATTACCATTAAAATAAAGGAAATGAATTATGTCTATTAACAAAATGCGTCCTATACACCCAGGCGAAATATTAGCTGATGAGCTTGAAGTATTAAACAATATGTCGGCAAGTCAATTTGCTAAACACTTAGCCGTTCCCCCCAATAGAATTACCGGGATACTCAATGGTAATCGCGCCATTTCTGCTGATACAGCTTTACGCTTAAGTAAATTCTTTGGCTCAAAGCCTGAGTTTTGGCTAAACTTACAAGATAGTTATGACTTAAAAGTAGTGGAGCAAAAAGCAGGAAAGAAAATTGCAAAAGAGGTTTCATTTCTTGGGAATATAATGGGCAATAACTTCCAGCCGGCCCAAACTTAGCTGCGATTTTCACATGTCACGCAAGGCTGGCGCATCATTATTTACTTCGATCATATTGTCATCAGGATCATAGAAAAAAGCTTGTTTAACTGCCCTAATTTCTGTAACCCCTGCTCCAATTAAGCAAACTTTCGCTAGCGCTAACTTATTGACTAGCGCAGTAAAATCATCATCATTTAAAGCTAGGGCAAAATTTGGCTGTACCGTCTCAGAAAGTGGATGACTTTTTGAGGGCTGCATGTCCTCGTGTAACATCAAGTGTAACGCGCACTCACCAAGCTTGTACCAAAGACCTTTAATTTTAAAATTAGGCCTTTCCAGCTGTTCTAATCCGAGCGTATCGGAATAAAAAGTTCTGGCGTTATCAATATTTGAAACGATGAGACCAATGTGATTGATATTGGCGCTTGAAAGACTCTTCATTTGTATACTCCCTCTTTAATTAAAAAGGTGATTGATTAATCGCAACAAAAAACTGCTTATACAGAGCAGCTAATGCTGCTGGATCAATACCACTATGGTAAACCATTTTATTTACCGCCGCGGTAAGTGTCATTAATCTATTTGAACGCGTTAAACAACGTGCTTCATAGCGTGCAAAGGCGCGCGCGGGTTTATAGTAATTGGTGGCTAAGCATTGGGCGAGAATAAAAGCATTTTCTAAACCCAACGAAAAACCAATCGCCATGGTGGGTAAAGCGGCGCAGCAGGCATCACCTACCAACGTCACATTATCTTTGCTCCAAGTCGGCATAGGTTTTAATTCATTCAATTTTGAAGCAATAATATTTTCATCTGGCGTCTGCTCTATCATCTTCAATAAATCAGGATGATACGCCTCGAACTGGGCTAAGACACTCGCTTTATCTGTTAATTCATTCCTAGAACTAGCAGCAAACCAATATTTTTGCTGGCTTTCTCGGTTCGTTGTATATGTCACGATGCGCGATTTATCGCCAGAGAAAACATAAAGACCTGCATCGGCAATCGTCCCTGTTCTGAAATCAACAATTCCTCGGCAACAGGTTACTCCCGAATCTGTATAGGTTTGCCCCGGAAAAATATGCTCACGGACTGTGGAATAAATACCATCAGCACCAATGATTACATCTGCTACAGCGCTTGAGCCATCTTCAAACTGTAAGCCTCCCCCAGCCATCGCTCGTAATTTCTTCCCACACTGCAAATCAGCCGGCGCAACCTGCTCCAATAGTAAGTTCAAAATATCCTTACGATGAACACCCGCCATGGGCGCAATAGCATGTGGGGAAATATCTTCCACATTAAGTTGATTAAGCTTATTTTGTCCGTTTGCTGTTAGCGTAAGAAGTTCACTTACGGATTTATAATCTTTTTTACTGCGCCTACAGAAGATAAACCCGCTAAAATTTGCACCCCTTCCGTCCAAACACAAATACCGGTACCATCGACGCGCGGCTCTTTTTCTTGTTCATAAATCGTTGCGCTTAAGTCAAACTTTTTTAAGAACAGATACAAAGCTAAGCCATTGACACCGCCACCTACAATTGCAATTTTCATGGTTAATCTCCTGTTATTTTCACTAATTCCGTCAATGGCCAGCGTGGGCGGACGTTAATGTTCAGGCTATCTTGTTGGCCGGCCAACAAACGCTGACAACCAGCATAAGCAATCATGGCGGCATTGTCGGTGCAAAATTCTAAGCGGGGGTAAAACACTTCACCCTCACGCTGGGCCATTAGCTCGGCTAGCTTAGCGCGTAGTTGCTTATTGGCGCTAACGCCGCCCGCCACCACAAGCTGGCTAAACCCGGTTTGTTCTAGAGCGCGTTTGCATTTTATCAGCATCGTATCAACCACGGCATCTTCGAATGCCCGGGCAATATTTGCCTTATCTTGTTCGGTTTGCG
Organism: Gammaproteobacteria bacterium; assembly: GCA_034112285.1. Lineage (GTDB taxonomy): Bacteria > Pseudomonadota > Gammaproteobacteria > JABDGN01 > JABDGN01 > JAWUVP01. The sequence continues at coordinate 27,401 of JAWUVP010000058.1, read as the reverse complement.
TGCATTTTTGCCAAGTATTTAACGCAAAGGTTTTCAAACCACTAAAGCTAAAATCGCAACCCGGGCGGTTGGTCATTGGCCGGGGGAATTTATAAACGCTGGTATCACCTTGCTCGGCTAATTTGGATAGTGCTGGCCCACCGGGATAACCTAAGCCTAATAATTTTGCGGTTTTGTCAAACGCTTCTCCCGCTGCGTCATCAAGTGATTCGCCTAAAATTTGATAGTCACCAATTTTATTAACGCAAACCAACAAGGTATGGCCGCCGGACACCAATAATGCCACAAAGGGAGGTTTTGCGGCCTTAGCTTCTAACATGGGCGCCAGCAAATGCCCTTCCATATGATGGACTCCAATACTGGGAATACCAAGGCCATAAGCCAAGCTGCTGCCCACGGCACTGCCGGTGAGTAAGGCGCCCACTAAGCCTGGGCCACTAGTATAAGCAATCGCATTTAAGTCGCTCAAGGTTTTATTGGCTTGCTTTAAGCTGTGTTTAATCAGGGGGAGAAGCTTACGTGCGTGATCGCGTGAAGCTAACTCGGGCACCACACCACCAAATTCATTGTAAAGCTCAATTTGGCTATATTGCGCATGCGCTAACAAGCCTTGTTGGCTGTGATAAATGGCAACAGCGGTATCGTCACATGAGGTTTCGATGGCGAGTATTAACATTAATTGGGTATCCCGCGTGAAGGATGTTTGTATTCAAAAAAGTAAGCACGTCGTTGCGAGGAGGGTAGTAGCGACGCGCTTCTCGCAATGGCAGGCGTTAAAACTTACTTTATAATTTTAAAACTAGGCTTACTGCTTGGATCAGGCCGCTTAATATCACGCCCAACTTTAGGACCTTCTGGCGGTGGTGCAGATAAATCATCTTCACTAAACACCATGCCATGACCATTTTCTTGAGCATATATAGCTAAAATAGCAGCAATAGGCGTGTAAACCTGTGTGGCCACACCATTGAAGCGTGCGTTAAATTCTAGAAAATCATTGGTAATTTGTAAATCACGCACCGCGTCTTCTGACACGTTAAGAATAATCCGTCCTTCTTCCACATATTGGCTTGGCACTTCCACGTCATCGGCTTCGGCGTTGACAATAATATAGGGCGTACATTCGTTGTCAGTAATCCATTCGTACAAAGCACGTACCAAATACGGCTTGGTTGAAGTTAAAGTTTGTAATTCAGCTTCCATTATCTTTCACCTTAAATTAGCGTAATTCGCGTTCAGCTTCTGACAAGCTGGCTTGAAAACCTTCACGGGCAAACAGACGATCGGCATAGTCGCAAATGGGATCTGCAGCTTCTGGTAAGCTGATACCCAATTCCGGCAAGCGCCACAACAAAGGCAACAGGTAGCAATCAACTAAAGAAATTTCATCACTCATGAAAAAGTCTTTGTCTTTAAAAGCTGGTGCCACTGCAATTAAGCTTTCGGTTAATTCTTCACGTGCGCGTTCGGCACTGGCTTGGTCTTTTGAAACAATTAAATCATATAAGCTAAACCAGTCATGCTGCATGCGGTAAACCAATAAGCGGCTTTTAGCACGCGCTACCGGATACACGGGCAACAAAGGCGGATGCGGGAAACGCTCATCCAGGTATTCCATAATGATGTTTGATTCATATAACACCAAATCACGGTCCACTAAGGTCGGCAAGGTGTTGTAAGGGTTTAAATCAATCAAATCTTCAGGCTTATGATTTGGATCAACATCAATCACATCAGCGGTGATGCTTTTTTCTCCCAAGACCACGCGGACTTGATGACTGTAAATATCGAGGCGGCCTGAAAATAAAGTCATTACTGAACGACGATTAGGTAGTGACACGAGATGTTCTCCTAGTAGGTAAAATAGCGGGCGATTATAACAGAAAAGAGCTTTTCACAGCAAATTTGCACATAAAATAACACAAAAAAGCCCACGTAACGTGGGCTTTTTGCCAATAACGTCGCGAATTAACGTTTCGAGAACTGAGTTGCCTTACGCGCTTTGCGTAAACCCACTTTCTTACGTTCAACTTCACGTGCATCACGAGTAACAAAACCGGCAATACGCAAGATACGACGGAATGAGCTAGGATCATTACCATCAGTACCGTTACTTTCGTCAAACTTAATCAAAGCACGGGCAATGCCGTGGCGAATCGCGCCAGCTTGACCACTAGCACCGCCGCCTGTAGCGGTAATGTAGTAATCAAAGCCCTTAGCGGCTTCAATTAATTCGATAGGTTGGCAGACCACCATGCGAGCTGTTTCCCGGCCAAAGTATTGTTCTAATGTTTTACCATTGATTTGAATACTGCCTGTACCAGGTTTAATGTAAACTCGAGCCGATGCCGTTTTACGACGACCCACTGAGTTATGTGTATAGTTTGCGTTTGCTTTTGCTTTTGCCATGAATTTCTCGCTTAAACTTCTAAGGTTTTGGGTTGTTGTGCAGCATGAGGATGCTCGCTACCTGCATAAACTTTCAATTTTTCAAACATTTTGTAACCCAAAGGACCTTTAGGCAACATTCCTTTAACAGCTTTTTCAATAACCATTTCAGGTCTTAGGGCGAGCAGCTTTTCAAAGGTGATTTGCTTGATACCACCAGGGTAACCTGTATGGCGATAATATATTTTCTTTTTGGCTTTGTTACCGGTAACACGTATTTTGTCTACATTGGTCACAATCATGTAATCACCTGTATCCACGTGTGGCGTATATTCTGTCTTATGTTTGCCGCGTAATCGGCTAGCAACCTCAGTTGCTAAACGGCCTAAAACTTTATCTGTAGCGTCAACAATATACCAGTCACTCTTGACGGTTTCTGCATTAGCGCTCTTTGTGCTTTGTGTCATAGTCATGTATGTATTACCTATTATGTACACCTTAACCAAGGTGCCCCGAAGTCACGGGGTCGAAAAGAAGACGAATTCTACATAAATCCAGAGGATCTTACAAGTGGTTTCGCACAGTAATTGCGTAAATAACACTGAAGGGCGCATTAAACCCTTATTATGGTGCCCAAATCATGGATTTTCAGGCAAAACAGGCCAAATATAGCCCCTTCACATTACAGTGATAAGAAGCACGTTGATGCAAATGGCCTAGCTTGCTGGCAATGTTACGGGAGCTTCAGTGGCTCAACAACACTTGGCGCCTCGTCCACTAACTCGGCCTCAAGTATTTGCACCACTTCTTCTTGGCTCTGGTAACTGTACCACCGCCCTTCTGGGTAAATCACCAAGCAAGGGCCTTCATCGCAGCGCCCCAAACAACCTGAGCGGCTAACGCGCACATTGTGGTTGGCATTTAAGCCTTCGTCTTTACAATATTGTTTTGCAAAACGCCACATTTCTGTGGCGCCTGCTTGTTGGCAACATTGCTTACCATTGTCTTTTTCATTCGTACAAAAAAAGACATGTTTATCATAAAAGCTCATCAATCAACCGCGCTGGTTAAAGCCAGGCTGCTCTAACTTTGTGAACACCACATTGGCAAACGTGGCGCCTAAACGGTCGGCGAGGCGATCGAACGGATTAGGCTTAATGGTGTAATTAATGATCTTTTTCTCTTTAATCACATCACGTGCCACATAACCTGTGCTGCCGTAGGCATCAACCAAGCCCAATTTTTTAGCCGTTTCGCCGGTCCAAGCTAAACCTGAAAAGATATCTTTGTTCGTGGTATTAAGACGTTTTCCACGCCCTTCTTCAACGGCAGCAATAAATTGCTTATGTACTGTTGCCAGCATTTTATTAGCAAATTTACGTTCATAAGGTTGCATAGGGGCAAATGGGTCCATGAAATCTTTATACTTACCCGCTGTAAACACGCGGCGTGTCACACCGACTTTTTTGATAGCTTGATCAAAACCAAAGCCATTCATTATCACACCAATTGAACCGACTAAGCTAGCAGGGTTGGCGTAAATGTCATTGGCAGCAGCAGCAACAAAATATGCACCCGAAGCACAAATATCTGTGCATACAGCATAGACAGGTATTTTAGGATGCAGTTTACGCAAGCGCATAATCTCATTAAACATATAATCAGATTGAACTGGCGAGCCACCTGGGCTGTTAATACGTATAACAATACCTTTAGTACCTTTCGCTTTAAAAGCTTGGCGGATAGCGCCGGCAAAATTATCGGCATTGGCAGGGCTATGTGCACTAATAACACCATCTAGTTCTATTAAAGCAGTATGCGGTGTCTCACCACTCATGCCACCGGAATTAGAACGACAGAAATTAAGAGCCAAGCCAATAACGATGGCTAAAATAAGAATTTTACCAAACATCCCCCAGCGACGTTTGCGACGTTGCTCTTTTACAAATTCATTTAACACCATGCTAAGTGCGGTATTTTCACCTGCGTCGTAAGAATTCGACATTGCTAATACTCCGTATATTTTTGAAAAAACGAGTATACCACAGCAGAAGATAAATACAGAATACTCTGTAAATATAGGGGTAAACCAAGGCCTTTAAAGTCAAAAAAGGGGCTTAAGGGCATATTAGACTATAAAAATAGCGCTATTTATTGATTTTTAACGAAAAATTATTCGCATTTTTAAAAAATTATGCTAGAGTTGACTTGTGTGTAACTAACATTATCTAAACTTAAGGAGACTATCCATGCCTGTAAAGAAAAAAGTAGCTAAAAAGCCTGTGAAGAAAGTAGCGAGCAAAGTAGCTAAAAAACCTATAAAAAAAGTCGTTGCTAAAAAAGTTGTCACAAAAGCAGCCCCTAAAAAAGCTGTTAAAAAAGTTGTGAAAAAAGTAGCCGCTAAAAAAGTTGCTGTTAAAGCAGTAGCCGTTAAAGCTGTAGCAGCGCCAAAGCCTGTTAAAACAGTAGCTAAAGCCTACACTAAATCACAAGTTATGACTTACATGTCAGAACAAGCCGGCATCAGCAAAAAAGAAGCTGTAGCTGCTTATGAAGCCTTAACCGGTCTATTAGCTGTTCACTTGAAATCTAAAAAAGTCGGTGCATTCGCATTTCCTGGTATTGCTAAGTGCGTGGTACAACGCAAACCTGCAACTAAAGCTCGTAAAGGCACTAACCCTTTTACTGGCGAACCTGCAGTATTTAAAGCAAAACCAGCACGCAACGTTGTTAAACTTCGCGCGTTGAAAGCTCTAAAAGAAATGGTGTAAATTAATTGCACTAATAAAGGGAGCTTCGGCTCCCTTTTTTTATAAGTTTATTTTGCCAAAAAAGCTTGAATAATTTCTGCGACTTCAACTGCAGCTGTTAGGTGTACATGATGTCCACCTGCGACACTCACTTCACGTAGCTCAACAATTTTCGCTTTGCGCTGCTGCAATAAATCATGATCACTCAAAATACCCTCTTCAGCTTCAATTAATAGCGTGGGTGCTTTAATTGCAGCCAAAAAAGCTTGCACTTGATCTTCGGTAAAATAACTCAAGGAAGGTAATGATAAGGCTGAATCATAACGCCACATATACCCATGCTCTACCGCTTTACTGGCTCGCTCAACTAAGTTGGCAATTTTTTCGGCAGGAACCGCGTTAATTTTGGCGCGCATCGCTATCATTTTCTTTTGGGAGGCGTAAACTTTTCGCTGCATTTTTTCAGCCGTTAAAAACATATTAACCGCATCACGTAGGCGTCCAGGCGCTGCCGTGCTCTCTTCCGAAATGGGCCCAAGAGAATCAATGAGTATTAACTTTTTAACCCGCTCAGAAAAGCTTGCCGCCACACAACTTGCCAGGGCGCCACCCAATGAATGGCCCATTAAAATAGTTTGCTCCCAGCCTACCGCGTCAAGCATTTGCACAATGTGTTCAACACCCGCTAAAAATTGATAGTGTTGCCCTTTTGGTAAATGCTCCGACAATCCTTGGCCAGGCATATCCACTGCCACCACATAATAATCTGTTAATAGCGGTGCCAATTCATTAAAACTTGCTGCATTATCGAGCCAACCATGCAAGGCGAGTATGGGTGGTTTTGCGGCATCACCATAAGCTAAGGCTTGTATCTTTAAATGCGGTAATTCAAGTGTAAACTCTTTAGGACTCAACATTATTTAATCCCCATTTGTTCACGCAGGCTTGACGATATTCTTCGCCGCCCATCTCGGTCAAACGGCTTTGGGTACGTTCAAATTCAAAAGCCCATTTGCCCGTAGTGTAAAGCTGCGCAATTTGCGAGGCGGCCGACACAATTAATAAAATATGTTGGTCGTAGAGCACATCAATTAAATTAATAAAACGCACCGCCGCATCAACTTTTCTACCTTTAAACTGTGGCACTGCACTGAGCAATATGACTGGAAACCGTTCGGCAATAGCTAGATAATCTTCAGGCCCACGCGGCATTTGGCACAATTGTGAAAAGTGAAACCAAGCTACTTTCTCACTGGCGCGTATTGTTTCAAACTCACGTTTATTGATTTGCAACGCATCATGATGGCCCACATCTTCCCCGGTATAAAAGTGAAAGGTTTGCATCATCGCCTGCTCAGCCGTCACATCCAAAGGGGTGAAATACACGCCTGCAGGTTCATGATATTGCTGGCGATAATCAATATCACTGTCTACAGTGATAACGTTCACAGATTGCAATATCACCTTAATTGCAGGCATAAAACGCTCCCGCTGCAAACCATTGTGGTAAAGGTTTTGTGGTTGAACATTCGAGGTGGCAATTAAGCAAACACCTTGTGCAAACAAAGCTGTTAACAAATTACCCAGCACCATTGCGTCGGCAATGTCTTTCACAAAAAACTCATCAAAACATAACACACACGTTTTCTTGGCCCATTGCTTAGCAATTAGCGCTATAGGATTTTTCTCACCTTGTAAGGCCGTTAAATCAGCATGTACTTGTTGCATGAACTCATGAAAATGTAAGCGCATTTTTTGCGGAAACGGGAGGCAATGAAAAAAGGTATTCATTAAATAACTCTTACCCGTGCCTACGCCACCATACATATATAAACCTTGAATGGTTTTAGCTTTGCGAAATAATTTATGCCAACGTTGGCGCGAAGTTATTTCTGCACACAATTGATGATAAATCACTTCTAAATTAGCCATAGCTGCTGCTTGCGTAGCATCGGGTAAAAAATCTGGGGCAAGGAGATCTTGTTGATATTGTTCTTGTGGTGAAAAAATCATGCTAACGTCTCAAGCAAACGTTGTTTTAAATCGATGAGTTTGCCGTGAAAAAAATGACTTGTTTCAGGCATTCGAATTAACGTAGCCTGATGCTTAAAACCGGCCAACCACGTAAACACCGCCTCCGGTGGAATCACTTCATCACTCTCACCTTGCACCACCCACCATGGCATAGTGGGCTCAGGCAGCTGGGCAAATTCAGGGTAAATAGCCGGTGGGGCTATCAACACTAGCTGGTGAATTTTTGCTGCCACATCACTTTGTGTGGCCACGCGATAAGCCACGTAGCTGCCAAAAGAAAAACCCGCGAGTATAATTTTTGCAGCCGGAAAAACCGTTTGCACCCATTCGAGTATGCTTATTAAATCTTGCGCTTCACCCAAGCCCGCCGCATGCTCGCCCTCGCTTTGCCCAACGCCCCGAAAATTAAAACGCAAAGTAGCGCAACCCATGCTGATAAAAGTTCTTACCAATGTGGTAACCACTTTATTATGCATAGTGCCGCCTTGTAAGGGGTGAGGATGACAAATGATGGCGACAACTTGTGGCACGCTGTCGGCCGGGCACGTCGTGGCAACTTCGAGGTTGCCGGCGAGTCCCGGAAAAAGAAAAGTCGCTTTTCCTGAAGGGAATAATATGTTCATAAGGTTATGGTAGCAGAGAAATAAAGTGAGAGCTATTTATGTTGAGAGATTGCATCCGCAACCTATCTAGTCTCTTTCACGCGAACGCAATTCCTTGTTTAATTTTTTCTCTAACATTTTGCGTTTCAAGGTTGATAGTCGGTCTAGATAAATTTTCCCATCCAAATGATCCAGCTCATGTTGAATACATTTAGCCATAAAACCTTCGGCCTGCATTTCTTGCACTTCACCATGGCGGTCTTGATAGCGTAAGGTAATGTTCATGGCGCGTTTTACTTTAGCATGCAGGTAAACATCGACATCGCAACCCACCGACATACAGCCTTCTTCTTCATTTTGCTCGCCTTCGCGCGCAATAATGTCACCATTCACAATGCACAAAGGTTGGTCGTGTTCGGCCGAAAAATCAATCACTGTAACATGATAGCCAGGGTTCAAATCTAATTGCGTGGCGGCGAGGGCTGCACAGTTATCTGCCGCATAGTGGGTTTGAAACATAGTATCAGCATAGCGCTGAAATTCAGCGCCAAAATCTTCGACTTTTTGTGCCACGCGTTTTAAACGTGTATCCGGGTATTGGAGAATTTTTACAATCGACATAAACTTTATTCTTAGTTAGAAAGGCCATAGGATAAGGAAATATGGCCTTTGAGTCAATTAAATAGCAAGACAAACTTAGCCAACCATGGCCTTCAAAAATTGCCCTGTATAAGAACCTTTTACATTCGCCACGGTTTCAGGTGTACCCATTGCGACAATTTGGCCGCCTTTATCACCGCCTTCTGGGCCCAAATCAATAATCCAATCTGCCGTTTTAATCACATCTAAATTATGCTCAATCACCACCACGGTGTTACCGCGGTCACGCAAGCGATGTAACACTTTAAGCAGTTGCTCAATATCGTAAAAATGTAAGCCCGTTGTTGGCTCATCTAATATATAGAGTGTGCTGCCCGTATCGCGCTTAGATAATTCTTTAGCTAATTTAATACGTTGCGCCTCACCACCTGATAATGTGGTCGCGCTTTGACCCAGCTTAATGTAAGACAAGCCCACATCCATTAAGGTTTGTAATTTACGATGAATCACTGGAATATTGGTGAAAAATTCTAAGGCATCTTCAACCGTCATGCCCAACACTTGGTGGATATTCTTCTCTTTGTATTTAATATCTAAAGTTTCACGGTTGTAACGTTTACTCTTACACACTTCACATTCAACATACACGTCGGCGAGAAAATGCATCTCCACGCGAATAAGGCCATCACCTTGGCAAGCTTCACAGCGCCCACCTTTAACATTAAAACTAAAGCGTCCAACCTTGTAACCTCGTGAGCGTGCTTCTTGCGTGCCAGCAAACAATTCACGAATAGGGGTAAACATGCCCGTATATGTCGCCGCATTAGAGCGCGGTGTGCGTCCGATAGGGCTTTGATCAATATCGACTACTTTATCAAAATGCCCTAAACCCATAATACCTTCGCTGGGTGCCACGTCGCCTAACTGAGCACGATTTAGCTCATTAGCCGCATGAGGGTAAAGTGTGTCGTTAATTAAAGTAGACTTACCCGAACCCGACACGCCGGTGACACAGGTCATTAAACCCACTGGCAATTCGACCGTTAGGTTTTGCAAATTATTACCTTTAGCACCGTTAATGCGTAGCACTCGCTTGGGGTCAATGGGTAAGCGTACACCCGGTATCGCAATTTTTCGCTTACCCGATAAATAATCACCGGTTAAAGAATTCGCATTATTTTCAATGGCCGCCAAGTCGCCTTGCGCCACAATTTCACCCCCATGCACACCGGCGCGAGGGCCAATGTCAATAATGTGATCGGCCATGCGAATGGCGTCTTCATCGTGCTCTACTACAATAACCGTGTTACCCAAATCGCGTAAGTGGCGTAACGTTTCTAGTAAACGCTCATTGTCACGTTGGTGCAAACCAATTGAGGGCTCATCAAGAATATACATCACCCCCACTAAACCCGAGCCAATTTGTGAAGCCAAGCGAATACGCTGCGCTTCCCCGCCCGATAGCGTTTCTGCACTGCGGCTTAAACTTAAATAATTTAAACCCACGTTAACCAAAAAACCTAAACGGTCAATAATCTCTTTCAAAATCTTTTCGGCAATCTCTGCTTTTTGACCTTCGAATTTTAAGTTAACAAAAAAGTCATGCGCACTTTCCACCGACATAGTCGACAAATCTTGAATGGCTTTCTTCTCAATAAACACATTACGCGCTTCAATTTTCAAACGTGAACCATTGCAATCTGCACAAGCACGTTGAATCATATATTTGGCAAGCTCTTCGCGCACCATTGCCGATTCTGTTTCATGATAGCGGCGGTCCATGTTAGGAATAACCCCTTCAAACGGATGCTGGCGGCGATATTCACGGCCTTTATCATTCACATAACGGAAATCAATTTCTTCTTCACCACTACCGTATAAAATAATGTCTTGAAATTCTTTGTCCAGCTCTTCCCAGGTCGTTTGTACCGAGAAGCCATAATGCTCAGCCAGAGATTTTAACATTGAGAAATAATATAACGTACGCTTATCCCAGCCACGAATAGCACCGGCGGCAATACTCACTTCAGGGTTGTGTATAACCCGTACTGGATCAAAAAACTGCTCGACTCCTAAGCCATCGCAATTAGAACAAGCACCAGCGGGACTATTAAAAGAAAATAAACGCGGCTCTAATTCACTCAAACTATAACCACACTCGGCACACGCGAATTTGGCAGAAAATAATTTAGGCTCGGCGGTTTTATCTTCCATAAAACCGATGCTAACTAAACCACCGGCCAACTCTAACGCCGTTTCAATTGATTCGGCCAAACGAGTTTGAATGTCGGCTCGCACGCGTAAACGGTCAATCACCACTTCAATGCTGTGTTTTTTGTGTAAATCTAAACTAGGCGGCTGATCAATATCATAAACTTCGCCATCCACCCGCACACGCAAAAAACCTTGCTGCGCTAGGTCGGCAAATAATTTCACATATTCACCTTTACGATTGCGCACAATCGGCGCCAACACCATAATGCGTGTTTCTTGCTCCATGGCCAAAACCACGTCGACCATTTGGCTGACTGTTTGCGCTTCTAAAGGCGTGTCATGTTGTGGACACTTAGGCTCACCCACGCGGGCGAATAACAAACGTAAATAATCATAAATTTCGGTGGTGGTGCCCACTGTTGAGCGCGGATTATGCGAAGTGGATTTTTGCTGAATAGAAATAGCCGGCGACAAACCTTCGATAGAATCCACATCAGGTTTTTCCATCATTGACAAAAATTGGCGCGCGTATGAAGACAGCGATTCCACATACCGGCGTTGCCCTTCGGCATACAAGGTGTCAAACGCCAAAGACGATTTACCCGAGCCGGACAAGCCCGTAATAACAATCAGTTTATCGCGCGGTAAAACGACGTCCACATTCTTTAAGTTATGCGTGCGTGCGCCACGAATAGTGATATTTTCCATTGCTTGCCTTATCTGTCAAAAGCTTGCTACTATACGCTCATTCAGTGCAGCTTCCAAGGGTACAACACATGTATAGCACAGCTTTTTTAATTGGTTTACTCACTAGCTTCAGTGCATTTGCTTGCATGCTATTGGCATTGCGCAACATGCTACGCGACGGCATTGCCTCAGGCCTAATGTTGGGGCTAGGTAATTGCGTAATGCAATTTATTTGGGTGATGTTAATCGGCCTCTACGTGCACCACATGCCCGCCAGTTTTGTAGGCAAAATGGATGCACTATCTAGCCTGCTCGCCGCCATGGCCTTCTTTGTAATAGCATATTCCCAACAAAACAATGCACAACTTACGCCGCGGGTGATTAACCTTAAATTAATTCTTCAAGGCTGGCTTATTTCCCTACCGTTTATCATCCGCTTAGAAACTTACACCGCTTACCTGTATCATGACAGCGTGCTGAGCAACCCGCTAAGTTTTATGAATCTACTCCATGTTGCAACCCTCGTCACCGCTGGTTGTTTGTTATGGTGGCTTTTGTTTTGCGGCGTGGTCAAACTGATTGTTCGCAACAAAATTTACAATCGCGCACAGCTACAAACCTATAATAATGTTATGGTCGGCATCTTAGTTCTGCTTGGCTTTTTAGCCATTGGTATAATTTTTAGTTAGCACACACCCATATTAAAGGAACCTATTCATGACACCCATTGAACGTAAATCAGCCTTATCCTTAGCCTTACTCATGTCGTTTCGCATGCTGGGTTTATTTATGATTCTGCCGGTATTCAGCCTATACGCGCAGCACCTACCTGGTGTGACGCCACACCTCATTGGTATGGCCTTAGGTATTTATGGTTTAACCCAAGCTTGCTTGCAACTGCCATTTGGCATTTTATCCGACAAAATTGGCCGCAAACCGGTTATCTTCATGGGCCTAGTTTTATTTGCCATCGGCTCCGTGGTTGCTGCCTTAGCCCACAGTATTGAGGGCATTATTATTGGCCGCGCCATACAAGGCGGCGGGGCAGTCGGTAGCGTAATTATTGCTTTATTAGCCGATAGCACCAAAGATGAAAACCGCACCAAAGCCATGGCCACCATTGGCATGACCATTGGGCTGGCGTTTGCCATTGCCATGGTGGCAGGGCCCGCCTTAAACAGTGTGATTGGCGTGTCAGGTATTTTTTGGTTAACCGCAGTATTAGCCGTGCTGGGTATCGGTGTTTTATTTTGGGTTGTCCCCACGCCGCAAAACAATGTCTTCCACCGTGACGCCGAAGCCGTGCCCGCTTTATTCAAACAAATTTTAACCAACCCTGAGTTACTACGCTTAGACTTTGCCATTTTTGTGCAACACGCCGTGCTAACCGCCACGTTTATTGTTATTCCACTGGCTCTAACACATTATGCCGGCCTGCCTTCAGCGCACCAATGGTGGGTTTATTTGCCGGTATTATTATTTGCCTTCATTTTAATGGTACCGTTTATTATTATTGCCGAGAAAAAGCGCAAAATGAAAGGCGTATTTATTGGCAGCATTTTCACCATTGCCTTAAGCCAATTTATCTTAATCTTTTTACACACCCACATTATTAGCTTTGTGATAGCGCTATTATTGTTTTTCACTGCCTTCACTATATTAGAAGCCAGCCTACCGTCACTCATATCAAAAGTCGCCCCCGCAGGCAGCAAAGGCACCGCGATGGGCGTGTACTCAACCGCGCAGTTCTTTGGCATCTTTATCGGCGGCGCCGTCGGTGGTTGGATTTATGCCAGCCATGGCATTGTGGGCGTGTTTATTTTCTGCTGTGTCGCCAGCCTAATTTGGTTATTGGTGGCGTTAACCATGGAAAAACCACCGCACTTGGCCACCAAAATGCTGAGTCGAGAGCAATTTTCCGGGCAAGCTGAAGCCCAGATTATGGCTGACGTTAAAGCCCAAGCCGGCGTGCATGAAGTGTTTATTGATGAGCATACCGTGTATTTGAAGGTCGATTCGCAGGTTTATGACAAAGCGTAAGATTGCTTGATGGGTGGTCCGATGAACGCCTCTTTGGGCTGCTTAGATAGAAGGAGCTCGCTGCGCTCGACCATTTTCACTTTATTTGTCACAGCCTTGCCTCATAGATATCCACTTTTATCGTCGTAATGATTGTGCAATTTTGAAGGTAACTCCCCACCTCATGGAGATTGCCACGTCGCTACGCTCCTCGCAACGACGAGGCTTTATTCGTTCTGAGGGGAAATTGCCGCGGCGCTTCGCTCCTGGCAACGACGCGCTTTTTTCAAAGAACAACGCGACAAAGAAAAAACCAAAATAATCCGAGTGCAACTCGCCCCTCTTTTTCAAGGAGCAACGCGACAAAGAAAAAATCAAAAACATCCGAGCGCAACTCGCCCCTCTTTTTCAAGGAGCAACGCGACAAAGAAAAAATCAAAAGCATCCGAGCGTAGCGAGCTCCTTCTCCTCCCCACCACACAGGCTTTGCGAGGTGTGATGAATGCTACCTTTTCAAGCCCCTCGCCGGCAGGACGCCGGCGCGGAGCCTACAGGGATGTATTCACGGCGTGGCTTGAAAAGGTAGCGCTCATCGCGCAACCCCCAAAGCCACACCCAACAAATTTATTTGTTCACTAATTCTTAATCACTAAACATAAAGCCGCATGGCATTCTGATAAAACAACTTTTCTTTTAGCGAGCCAGGTCGAGTCGCAACAATTTCACACAGCGCGTGGTACCAGCGCTGCAAACTACCGCTTAAATTGCAAACCGGCCAGTTGCTGGCAAAGACGACGCGGTCTTCACCGAAGGTGTCGAGGCAAAAGTTTACGATAGGGGCTAGGTCTTTGGCTTGCCATTGTGCATTAGGTAGGCTTTGTAACAGGCCGGAAATTTTGCAGCTCACGTTGGGCAATTGTGCGGTTAGTTGTAGTTCGGTTTGCCAATGTTCAATGACGGCGGGGTTGGTTTCGGCGGGGGAGAGTGAGCCGCAATGATCGATAACGAATTGTGTGTTAGGGCATTGCTCAATCAGTTGGCGCACCTGCGCCATGTGTGTCACGCGGGCTAGGGTTTCGCAGAGCAAGCCCATTTTACCGAGTTGTTGGCAGTTATTCACAAACGCGGAGCTTAAGTAAACCTCGCCGCTGGTAAACCCCATGCCGCCGTGGCGCACGCCGACCACGGGTTGTTTTTCTAGCCAGGGTGTAAAGGTCTCTACAAAATTGTCTTGCAGCAAATCAGCGCCCAGCACCACGCTGCGTATTAAATTGTCCTGGGTCGCCAGTTCCGTAATCCAGCTGGCTTCGCGCGTTAGGTTGTCGTCTTTGGCTACATCGACTTCCACATAGGTTAATTGCTTAATATCAATATCGGTGCAGGCTTGCTGGTAATCGGCCAGTGAATAGGCTTGTTTTAGCTGTGGCACGTCTTTTAGCCAGGGCAGGTCTAGTTGTGCGGTGTCATAAATATGAAAATGGGTATCAAACACGGGGTGGGACATAATATAGGCTCGTTTGCTGAAAATGACAGCTAAAGATTATAGGTGATAACGGCCATATCCGCCATAAAATCCGGCCATTTCTTGCATGGCGTGCTAGATTCCTGTATAAAAAGCAGGACTTTTACTATCCTCAGTGACTTGTGCAGCTTGCTTGAGTGGAAATGCTAAAATAACCGTATAAAAAAGGAGTTTATATGCAACAATCAGCGACTACAAAGTTTGTTTACATGATTTCAGTAACGGCCGCTCTGGCAGGATTATTGTTCGGTATTGATACCGGCGTTATATCAGGTGCCTTGCCTTTCGTTATCAAACACTTTAACACCACCACCTCACAGGCCGAGTATGTGGTGAGTGCGGTGTTATTCGGGGCTTTCTTTGGCACGTTGATGGGTAGTTATTTGTCCAAACGTTTGGGTCGAAAAATTGTCTTATTTATAAGTGGAATCGTGTTTACCATTGGTTGCTTATTGTCTGCGAGCGCTCAATCGGTTGACCAATTAATCTTCTATCGTATTATCTTAGGTTTATCTGTGGGAATGGCGGCCTTTATTGCACCTATCTACTTATCTGAAATGGCGCCTAGGCGCTTTCGTGGTGGCATTGTGTCCATGTATCAAGTGATGGTGTATTTGGGTATTTTAATTGCTTTTATTAGTGACACTTATTTTAGTTACACCGGTGCTTGGCGTTGGATGTTAGGCATTATTTGCATACCGGCTATTATCATGGCGGTGTTGGTGTTGTTTTTACCGCGTAGTCCGCGCTGGTTAATTTTGAAAAACTACAAACAAGACGCGAGTGAAGTGCTGCACAAAATTCGTGACAATGAAGAAGAAATTGAGCGTGAATTAAAAGAAATTGAAGCCAGTGTGAAATCGCAAGAAAATGGTTTTTCTTTGCTGCGCACCAACAAACCTTTTCGTAAAGTGGTGGGTTTAGGGGTGTTAATTCAAGTCATGCAACAATTCACCGGTATTAATATGACCATCTATTATGCGCCTAAAATTTTTGGCCTCGCTGGGTTTGCTGCCAATGCAGAGCAAATGTGGATGACGGTGTTAATGGGCGTGATTAATGTGATTGCTTGCGCGGCGGCTATTTTCTTTGTTGACCATCATGGTCGTAAGCCTCTACTATATTGGGGTTATTTAGGCATGGCGATTTCAATGTGTGTGTTAGCGTTAGCCTTTGCCTTAGGCGTGAGTAGCTTAGTGATTAAGTTGTTGGCGGTTGTGGCGTTGTTTTTATTCTTGATTACGTTTGCATTTAGTTCGGGGCCTATTGCCTGGTTGCTTTGTGCAGAAATTTTCCCATTGCGTGGGCGTGATTTTGGTATGGCCACGGCCACGTGTGCCAATTGGATTTGTAACTTTATCTTGGCTTCATTTTTCTTAACGGTATTAGACCATTTGGGTGCGGCCAAAACGTTTAGTATCTTTGCGGTCTTTAATGCAATTTGTTTATTCTTTATTTTCTACCTCATTCCAGAGACCAAAGGGGTTTCTTTAGAAACAATTGAAAAAAATCTTCTTGCTGGCAAAAATTTGCGTGACATTGGCGAAGAAATCTAATGCAACGCTATGGCATGGCCATTGGCATCAAGCCTGAGAAGTTAGAAGAATATAAGCATTTGCACGCTGCTGCTTGGCCCGGTGTGTTAGAGCAATTGCGTGCGCATCACGTTAAAAATTATTCAATTTTTTGGCACGACAATTTATTGTTTGGTTATTTAGAATACCACGGTGACGACTACGCGGCTGATATGGCCGCGGTAGGGGCTGCTGAAATAACTCAACAATGGTGGCGTGAAACCGACCCCTGCCAAATTCCCCTCACCACTGCCAAAGAAGGTGAGTGGTGGGTTAACATGCAACAAGTTTTTCATATGGAGTAAGCCATGACTACTGAACGTTTAGCGAATAAACGCGTCTTAATTACAGCTGCCGCGCAAGGTATTGGCAGAGCCTCGGTGATTGCAGCCCATGAAGCGGGTGCAAAAGTTATTGCCACCGATGTGAATGCGGAGGCATTACAAGCTTTACAAGCCGAATTACCCACTATAGAAACGGCACAATTAAATGTTTTGGACGTGGAAGCCATTAACAGCTTTGCCGAAAAAACGGGTGCTATTGATGTGTTATTTAATTGTGCCGGTTACGTGCACAACGGCGCTATTCTAGATTGTAGTGATGAAGACTGGGATTTTTCGTTTGCGTTAAATGTAAAATCTATGTTTCACATGATCAAAGCGTTTTTGCCGGCTATGCTTGAAAATGGCGGTGCGAGCATTATTAACATGTCATCTATTGCCTCCAGCGTAAAAGGCGCGCCCAATCGTTTTGTGTACGGCACCACCAAAGCCGCAGTGATTGGCATGACAAAATCGATTGCCGCCGATTACATCAAGCAAGGCATTCGCGTCAATGCTATTTGCCCTGGCACGGTTGAGTCGCCTTCGTGGGAGGCGCGCGTGCAATCGCAAGGCGGCGATGTGGAAAAAGTCCGCCAAGAATTTGTTGCCCGTCAGCCTATAGGCCGCGTGGGTAAGCCCGAAGAAATTGCTGCCTTAGTGGTTTACTTAGCCAGTGACGAGAGTGGTTACACCACGGGCACCACGCATTTAATTGATGGCGGTTGGAGTATTTAAACTAGCGCATTCCCTTCGCGGTAAACATTTTTAGGAGAAACGAGATGAAACTATTACGTTGTGGCGCCAAAGGCCAAGAAAAACCGGCAGTTTTAGATGCTGATGGTAATATTCGCGATTTATCGACACACATCGCCGACTTAAGTGATGACAATTTATTGCCCGAGCAAATACAAATTATCCGCGAATTAGATTTTAATAACTTACCGATTATTGATCCCGCCACGCGCATTGGTGCTTGTGTGGGCAACGTCGGCAAATTCATTTGCATCGGCCTCAACTACGCCGATCACGCCGCCGAAGGTGGCATGGAAGTGCCACCTGAGCCGACTATTTTTGCAAAGTGCACCAGCGCTATTTGCGGCCCAAACGATAACGTGATTATTCCCCGCAATTCCACCAAGACTGATTGGGAAGTTGAGTTAGGTGTGGTGATTGGTAAAGGCGGAAAATACATTGCAGAGCAAGATGCCATGCAACACGTTGCCGGTTTTTGTGTGATTAATGATTTGTCAGAGCGTGAATACCAACTCGAACGTTCGGGTCAATGGATCAAAGGCAAAAGCTGTGACACGTTTGGACCCATGGGCCCCTACTTGGTTACACCAGATGCGGTGGATGATTCGGATAATTTAAATATGTGGCTCGAGGTGGATGGCAAGCGTTATCAAAACGGCAACACTAGCACGATGGTTTATAAAGTGCCTTATATTATAAGCTATTTAAGCCAATTCTTTAGCTTGCAACCTGGCGACGTCATTTCAACGGGCACACCGCCTGGCGTTGGCTTGGGGCAAAAACCCGAGCCGGTTTATTT
This sequence comes from Gammaproteobacteria bacterium, assembly GCA_034112285.1. Classification (GTDB taxonomy): domain Bacteria; phylum Pseudomonadota; class Gammaproteobacteria; order JABDGN01; family JABDGN01; genus JAWUVP01. The sequence goes on along the minus strand of JAWUVP010000058.1, from coordinate 9,136 downwards.
GCGTGCCGGGCAAACTATGCAGCTGGGTATTGATGGCCTGGGTGAGCAAACACAAGTTACTATCAACGAGGCTTAATCAAGATGGCGGCAAAAAAACAAGTGGGTTTGTTTGTAACATGCTTGGTCGATGCTATGCGACCTTCGGTGGGCTTTGCCACGCTTGAATTACTTGAATCGGCCGGTTGCGAAGTGCATGTGCCCACAGCGCAAACGTGTTGCGGACAGCCAGCCTATAATTCGGGCGATAACAGCGATACTCGCCGCTTAGCAAAACAATTAATTAGCCAATTTTTAGCTTTCGAATATGTGGTGGCACCTTCTGGCTCTTGTGCCGGCATGCTACGCACGCATTATCCTGAGTTGTTTGCCGATGACTCTGAGTGGGGCCCTAAAGCGCACCAATTAGCCGCGCGCACTTATGAGCTCACAAGCTTTTTGGTTGACGTCTGCAACATGGACGCGATCGACGCAAAGTATGATGGCACGATCACCTACCATGATTCATGCGCCGGTTTACGCGAATTAAATGTGCAGAAACAGCCGCGCCAGCTGTTGCACCAAGTTTCAGATTGTGATTTTAAACCCTTGAAAGATGCCGACGTCTGCTGTGGTTTTGGTGGCACTTTTTGTGTGAAATATTCCGATGTTTCAAATGAAATGGTCAGCAAAAAAGTGGACTGTATTCAAAAAACCGGCGCCGACACCTTGGTGGCCGGTGACCTAGGGTGTTTGATGAACATGGCAGGCAAGCTCTCACGTGAAGGCAGTAAAGTAAAATGCTATCATGTTGCAGAAATTCTTACCGGCGCAGCAAATGTGACGCCGCCAATAGGAAAAACAGACGATGCAAGTCACTAGCCAACAATTTAAAACCAAAGCCAAAGCTGCCATTGCCGATCCGCAATTGCAATCTGCCTTGCAAAAAATGCAAGTGGGTGCTGTGGGGCGCCGCGCAGAGGCCGTGCAAGATTTACCTGAGTTTGAAGCCTTGCGCGACAAAGGCAAACAAATTAAAGATCATACCCTGGCACATCTAGATTACTATTTAACAGAATACGAAAAAAAAGTCATCGCTAGTGGTGGAAAAGTACATTGGGCCAGCACGCCCGCTGAAGCGAAACAAATCGTATTAGACATTTGTGCCAGCGAAAAAAAAGCCTTAATCACCAAGGGTAAATCCATGCTGACCGAAGAAATCGCCTTAAACGATTTTTTGATAGAGCATGATTTTAAAGTAGTTGAAACTGATCTGGGTGAATACATTTTACAAATTCGTGGCGAGCACCCCACGCACATTGTTACCCCCGCCATTCATGTTAATCAACAACAAGTCAGTGAAGATTTTTATAAAACGCACACCCATTTAGATCCAAAGCGTGACTTAGGCCCGGCGGAAAACATTTTAGATGAAGCGCGGCAAATATTGCGTGAGCAATTTATTAAAGCCGATGTAGGTATTACTGGCGCTAATTTTTTATTAGCCGAATCGGGCAGCTCAATCATTGTGACCAATGAAGGCAATGGCGATTTAACCCAAACCTTAGCTAAAAAACATATTGTGATGGCCGGCATTGATAAAGTGGTGCCAAGCTTTGCTGATGCTGGCGTGCTGATTCGTTTGTTAGGGCGCTCGGCCACCGGCCAAGAAATGACGACTTACACCACTGTGTCAACCGGCCCGCGCCAAGCGGAAGACTTAGATGGCCCTGAAGAATATCACGTTATTTTAGTTGATAATGGCCGTAGTGCTTTATTGGGCACAGAGTTTCAACCGATGTTGCGCTGCATTCGTTGTGCCGCGTGCATGAACCATTGCCCGGTTTATCAAGCAGTGGGCGGCAAAACCTACGGTTGGGTTTATCCTGGGCCTATGGGCTCGGTCTTAACGCCGGCGATTGTAGGGCTAGAGAAAACGGCAAGTTTACCAAACGCCTCTACTTTTTGTGGTAAATGCGCCGAGGTTTGCCCGGTCAAAATTCCTTTGCCTGATTTAATGCGCTATCACCGCCGCGACGAGTTTGACAGGCACCTCAATGCCGCCAGCACACGCTGGGCCCTAAAAATTTGGGCATGGCTAGCCTGCAAACCGGGTTTATATCATTGGATTATCAACAAGCAAATTCGTTTGTTATACCGCTTAAGTCATAAGCATGGTTTTTTTAAACGTTTATGGTTTGGCAATGGCTGGACACAATTTCGCGATTTTCCCGCGCCGCAAAAGGGAACCTTTATGCAACAATATCGGCAAAAAAAATCATGACAGCACGCGAAGACATTTTAAAAAATATTGCGGCGCATACTCAAGGTGTGCCGACTGAAAATCATATGGCTAACCAAGCTGCACATATTACCCCTGCGCACGTGCAATTGACTGCGCCAGAATTACAAGCCTTGTTTATTCGTAAAGCCGAGGCCGTGGGCGCAACGCTAAGTGTTACCGATGATGCGGTGAAATCCGTACAGACCTATTTGCAAACCATTACCGGTGATATTCGCGTAGCCCCCGGGCTGCAAGATTATGCTTGGGAAAATTTACCGGTGCAATTTGGCACCGCGAGTGAAACCGACACGGTCGGTATTACGCTAGCACATTATGGCGTTGCTGAAACCGGCACGTTAGTGTGCTTGGCCAATTCGCAAACGCCCACGTTATTAAATTTTTTACCGCCTATCAGTATTATTATTGTGGCGGCCGATAAGCTTTACGCAACTTATGAAGAAGCTTGGCAACAGTTACGCGCGGCACAAGAAATATTGCCCCGTAACATAAATTTTATCACTGGCCCTTCACGCACGGGTGACATTGAGCAACAACTTTTACTGGGTATTCACGGCCCAAAACAATTACATATAATCTTGTTAACAGGAGCACAAGCATGAGCTTAACCATTACTGATATTAGCATCCGCGATATTCGTTTTCCCACGTCAAAAAGTTTAGATGGCTCCGATGCCATGAATAAAGACCCTGATTATTCTGCCGCTTACGTTACGTTGCACACCAATGATCCTGAACTCAAAGGTGATGGCTTAACGTTTACTATTGGCCGCGGCAATGAAATTTGTGTGGCGGCGATTAAGGCTTTAGAGCCCTTAGTTGTTGGGCATGAGTTGAGCGAATTCACGCAAGATATGGGTGCTTTTTGGCGTTATATTACTGGCGATAGCCAATTGCGTTGGATCGGCCCCGATAAAGGTGCGATTCATTTGGCCACCGGGGCAGTAGTGAATGCCGTATGGGATTTGTGGGCCAAGCAACAAGGTAAACCGGTATGGCGTTTAGTGGCTGATATGTCACCGGAAGAATTAATTCGTTGTATTGATTTCACCTATTTAACCGATGTGTTAACCCCAGAAGAAGCGTTGGCAATGGTGCAAGATAAAGCCGCGAGCAAAGCTGAGCGTGTGAGTGAGATGGAGCAAAAAGGCTACCCGGCTTATACTACGTCAGCAGGTTGGTTAGGCTACTCGGATGATAAATTACGTCGCCTTTGCCAAGCAGCGATTGATGCCGGTTGGAATCATATTAAATTAAAAGTGGGTGATAATTTAGACGACGATATTCGCCGCTGCCGCATTGCACGCGAAGTGATTGGCCCCGAGCGTAAGCTTATGGTGGATGCCAATCAACGTTGGGAAGTGTCGGAAGCGATTGAGTGGATGCAACACTTAAAACAATTTGACCCTTGGTTTATCGAAGAGCCGACTAGCCCAGATGATGTGTTGGGGCATAAAAAAATTAAAGATGGCATTAAACCTGTGCGCGTTGCTTCGGGTGAAATGTGTCAAAACCGAATTATGTTCAAACAATTTATTGAATCGGGTGCGTTAGATGTGGTGCAAATTGATAGCTGCCGCATGGGGGGCATTAATGAAGTGCTGGCGGTTTATTTAATGGCGGCGAAATTTAATATTCCGGTTTGTCCGCATGCGGGTGGGGTTGGCTTGTGTGAGTATGTGCAGCATTTGGCGATGATTGATTATATTTGTATTTCGGGTAGTTTGGAAAATCGAGTGTTGGAATATGTGGACCATTTGCATGAGCATTTTGTTGATCCGGTTCGGATGTGTGAAGGGCATTATATGGCGCCTAGTTTAGCGGGTTATAGTATTACTATGTTTGCGGATTCGCTTGATGATTATGAATTTCCTAATGGGAAAGAGTGGTTGTAGGCTTTGGGATTGCGTGGCGAACGCCACCTTTTCAAGACACGCCGTGAATACGTCCTTGTAGGCTCCGCGCTGGCATCCCTGCCAGCGAGGGTCTTGAAAAGGTAGCATTCGCCACGCCCGCAAAGCCTGTTGGGGCGGGTGGTGAGAAGGAGCGAGCTGCGCTCGGCTATTTTCATTTTTTAATACGGTGTTTTCTGTGATGAAGGAAATTTTTATTGTGGGCTTGGTGATTTTAATGAATGAGGGAAAAAATAATGGAACGACGTAAGCTTGGGTCAACGCAATTAGAAGTTACCGAATTGGGATTTGGTGGGGCGCCGTTGGGGAATCTTTATTATGCTATTAGTAATGCTGAAAGTGATGCGGCATTGCAGCAGGTTTGGGATTCGGGGATTCGTTATTTTGATACGGCGCCGCAGTATGGTTCAGGCTTGAGTGAGCATCGCTTGGGGCATTTTTTGCGTGAACAACCGCGTAGTGAATTTGTGTTATCTACCAAAGTGGGTAAGTTGCTTACGCCAACCCGCAACATGGCAGAGCCGGATGAAGTTTGGTTTGTTGATCCCTTGCCTAATGCGGTGCACTACGATTATTCTTACGATGGCATTATGCGTAGCATTGATCACAGCTTGCATCGCCTTGGCACCAGTCATATTGATATTGCGCATTTTCATGATTTAGATCGGATTGTTCTGGGGGATGAGTTTGATAAATATTTTAAGCAGGCTATGGAGTCTGGTTACCGAGCATTAGAAGAATTAAAACAGCAAGGTGTGATTGATGCTATAAGCCTTGGGGTTAAGCAATGGCAGGTTTGCGCTGAGGCACTTGAATTTGGTGAGTTTGATTGCTTTATGCTCCAAGACAGTTACACGCTGTTAGATTTTGACGCGCTCGATTTTTTAAATACTTGTGTTGAAAAGAACATTTCTGTTTTACAAGCCGGGCCTTTTAGCTCGGGTATATTGGTCAAAGGCATTGTTCCAGGTGCTAAATATAATTACAGTGATGCGCCACCAGAAATTATTGCGCGGGTTGAAAAGCTCAGTGCACTTTGCTCTGAATTCAACGTGCCCTTGCCGGCAGCAGCCTTGCAATTTCCATTACGACACCAGGCTATTGCTTCAGTTGTGACAGGCATGCGCAAGCCAGAGCATGTGCAGCAAAATGTGGCTTGGTTTAACCTTGATATCCCGCAAGATTTTTGGGATGCATTAAAACAACAAGGTTTGATACCGCAAGGCGCTTATTAAATATCATTAAGCATGTGGTTTTGCTTTTGTTAGGTTATAAATAATGATTTCTAGCACCATTAAACCTACAAAGCTTACGCTTAACACCAACCCTGGGTTTGCATGCCAGCAACCTAGTGCCAACATGATCGCGACGGCTAACCCCATGTTGATCATGCTGGTTGTGGCCGAAGCCACGGCTTTATGCTCAGGGGCGATATGTGCGCCGGCTAAGGCAGAGGCATTAGACAAAATAATCGGCATGCCAATAAAAGCCACCATAACACTGCCATAGAGCGAATAAATGTCGAGTATGTTAAAAGCATAACTCAGTGCAAAACTCACGCTACCGATGCTGGTGATAATAATGCCTAGTAAAATACTGTGAAGCCCTGTTAAGGTAGATGATGTTTTTACCGAAATTAAATTACCGACCAGTAAGCTTAAATAAGCCAAGGCGTTAATGGCGCCATAGGTTTCAGGTGAATAACCTAAATGATTAATAACAATAAACGGTGTATAAGCTGCAAATAAATACATGAAGGCGGTAGTTAAGCTCCACATGACTGTGTAGCGGATCAAGATTTTGTCGCTCAACATTTGCAGGTAATCTTGCGCAATTTTACGTAAGCGTAAAGGTTCAATCTTTCCTACTGGGCGTGTTTCGGGCAGCATTAAAGCACAGGCTAATATAAAAAAAGTATACGCCATCATGAAATAAAAGTTACTGACCCATGAAAAATGTTTTAGCAGCAAGCCAGCAATGTAAATGGCTAATCCGGGTAAGAAAGCAAAAGATAACGTGGCTAAACTCATTACCTTGCGAGCTTGGGGGCCGGTGTAGGTATCTTGCACCATAGTGAGTGCTATCACTAAGCCTGCTCCGGTGCCAAAGCCTTCAATAAAACGGCCTATAATAAGGAGTGAAAAATCGCCAGTGCAATAGGATGCTATGCATACGCCCATGCCGATTAAGCCGATGATAATACCTAGAAATAAAGTAGGCTTCCGACCAAAGCGCTGCGCTAATGGGCCATAAAATATTGGCGCAATGGCATATGCCAGTAAAAAGCTGCTTAATGTGGTTTGTGCTTGGCCTGTAGTGATAGCAAAAAAATGCGTAATGGCGGGTAAAGCCGGCGTGTAAAGTACGGCAGCCACAGAGGCAAAAGCAGTTAGCAGCAGCAGGGTTAGCGTGTTAGGTTTGGCTGTGTTCATGTTGTTCTCCAAAATTTGTAAGGAGTATACGTTATTCCATGTTAATTAAAATTGAATAAATAATGTCTTTATATTAAATTTAAGCTAAATGTCTGCAAGAAAAATATTTTAAGCAGTGGCGGCTGGTATTTTCCTCTATGCGGCTTGATTTACCCGATAATATTGTTGGGCTCTTGTTGGTGAAGGGCGAATTAGCACGTTTGCATAAAAAGGAGCTGAATTGGCAGGTTATCTCTATATGGTTTAGAATGGTGGTCTCTTACCTTTCAAAAAACAATTTTAATAGGTATTTCTTGTTTTATAACGCAGTAGAATAGCGTCAGAAAAGGGGCTTAATACTAATTTAACTTTGGAGGCAGCACGCGTGAAAAATCCAGTAAGTATTGTTAGCGGGGAACGTTCTAGAGCAGAAAATTTATATAAGTTCTTGTGGGAAAACACGTCAGACATCGTGGTCGAACTGGATAAAGATGGCATTTGTTTGAATATTAATCAAGTGCTGCCCGGCGATAATATTGATGAAATTATTGGCCAGAATCTTTTTCAATCGTATCTAACAAAAGAGCACGAAATTTTATTCAAAAATGTGAAAAACAAATTAAGCAACGAAGGTAAAGTCGATGATTTTTTAATCGCCATTGATCACGACCAGGCAATGCATTGGAAGTGTCAAGTGATGATGCTTGATCCTGATAATGTTGATTCATCCTTGTTTATTATTGCCCGTGATGTAAGCCAGCAACAAATATTTGAAAAATCATTGCAATCGAGTGAACAATATCATCGTGGAATATTTGAATCAGTTAGCGATGGACTTATTATTACCGATCTATTAGGTTCTATTCTTAATGTCAATCCCGCTTACTGTAAAATGCTAGGCTATGAGCGTGATGAACTCTTGAACACTCCTGCAAATAAACTATTGCATCCAGAACATCGTTCTGACGTTAAAAAAATGCGTAATCAGTTTTTACATCGCGGCAAGATCAATCTTGAAACAACACAGTTGCATAAAAACCAGGAAACGGCCGTGTCGGTTGAAATCAACTCTTCTGTTTTTAAGCACGAGAAAGGGTTAGTGTTTCTGTCAGTGGTGCGAGATATTTCACAGCGTAAAAAAGAGCAGCGTGAATTAGCTCTCAGCGAATTTCGCTATAGAACTTTATTTGCTGAATCACCGGACATGATGTATTCAATTGAGCTTAAATATCGCGGCATTAAAGACGTTAATAATAGTTTTCTTAGCCGCTTGGGTTATACGGAAGAAGAAGTGCTGGGTGAAAATGTTTATGATTTTTACCAAGAGGAAAGCGTGCCGCACGCAAAAGCTGCTTTTGAAAAATATGTGGTTGACTATTTGCCGTTTGAGGGAGAGCGAACATTTATCTGTAAAGATGGCAGTAGTGTTCCTGCCTGGATTAAGTGTTCATCATTGGTTATTGGTGATGAAGTGTTTTTGTATGTGGTCTCAAGAGACTTAACTGAACGCAAAGCAATGGAAGGAAAAATTCGTGATTTACAGCGTGAGCATCAACATCAACTTGAGCATGTGACGCGCTTGAATACTCTGGGCGAAATGGCGACGGGTTTGGCGCATGAATTAAACCAACCTTTATCCGCTATAACAAATTATTTAAGTGGTTGCTTACGCCGTCTTAAAACGGCGGACTATAATGATGAAGCGGTTATCAAAGGCATGCAGTTAGCGATTAAAGAATCAAGCCGGGCCTCGAGCATCATTGATTGGTTGAGAGCTTTTGTGAAAAATAATAAACAACAGGCAGTGCTGCTAGATTTTGCGGGTGAACTTGAAGAGGTTTTTAATCTGCTTGCATTTCATCGTAAAAATATTGATATTAATTTTCATGTCAACATGGCTGATAACATGCCAAAGATTTCTTTCGATAAAATTCAGTTACAGCAAGTGCTCATTAATTTGTTAAACAATGCCATTGAAGCGGCGAAGCAGGCCAGCAAAAAAAGCGTTACCATTACGGTGACAAGCGAATGTGATGAAAATATTGAAATTTATTTTGTTGATAATGGCCCCGGCATGAGTGAATCGGTACGGTATAGTGTTTTTGATCCATTTTTTACCACCAAAACAGAAGGAATGGGAATGGGGTTGGCTATTTGCCGCTCGATTGTTTCGCAGTATAATGGAAAGTTAGCATTAGTTGAGAGCAATGAGCAAGGCACTAGTTTTTGCTTGTCTTTATTGTATGCGGGCAATTATTAGTGGGTGCAATAGCGCAATGCGGGGTGATTAAAAAAGCGTTTACAAGTCAAGCCAATGCAGCTTCATTGCCGAGATCAATTTTTAGCTTATTGAGGGAAATAAAATCGTGATAGGCTTTGTTTTTCAGGTATAATTTCCTTCATGTCATTATCTACATCTAACACCTGCCCTTGCTGTAGCGGTCAAGCTTATTCCGCCTGCTGCGAGCCGATTATTGCAAATCCTTGCTCTGCGCAAACCCCCGAACAATTAATGCGTTCACGCTACACGGCTTA
>JAWUVP010000057.1:0-7055 GCA_034112285.1 Gammaproteobacteria bacterium | reverse complement strand
TGCTGATTCGTTACGGCAATATTGGACAAGCTTACGTTGGGGCACCGGGAAAATTGTCTGTGCACCTTTTAATTTGTGTTATGCGGTTGGAACTGGCGCGCGCGATCGTATTCGTTATTATCTTTCTAGATCTTATTGGGTTATGCCTGCGGTTAGAAGAATGGTTCAGAATGGGTTTGATGCTACTGGTGGGGGTGGGCGTGTGACTTATACTGAGATAAATGAAGGTACTGCTTTACTTGCAATGAGTGATCGTAGTCATTTACTTGAGGCTGGTGAGGGTGGTGGGGCCTACGAACAGGTGAACTACCATCACAATCCAGATTTAGATTAGCCGACATGATTTCTGAGTACTGATATTCAGGCAGCTAATTTGTGTGGATGCTTTTGAAGCGTGATGCGTGCTCGTAAAGTTAGCCTCGCATCTTCGCTTCTAAACGGTATAATGTGCTCTTTTAATTCAAAGTAAATACTATGACAGACTACAAAGCCACCTTAAACCTCCCCAAAACCGCTTTCGCCATGAAGGCTAACCTGGCGCAGCGCGAGCCGGATATGCTTAGCCGCTGGCAGCAAGCCGACCTTTACGGTCAGCGCCAGCAAGTGCGCCAAGGGGCGCAGAGCTACATTTTGCATGACGGCCCGCCGTATGCCAATGGCAACATCCACTTGGGCCACGCGGTCAACAAAACCTTGAAAGACATTGTTTGCCGGGCGCAATTTTTAAATGGCTTCGCCACCCCCTACGTGCCGGGATGGGATTGCCATGGTTTGCCGATTGAAATTAATGTCGAAAAAAAGCTGGGTAAGCCTGGGGTTAAGGTCTCAGCCAAAGAATTTCGTAGTGCTTGCCGCGATTATGCCGCTAGCCAAGTCGACAAGCAAAAAGCAGACTTTCAGCGTCTGGGGGTGTTGGCCGAGTGGGATAGGCCTTATTTGACCATGAATTATAACTTTGAAGCCAACACCATCCGCGCTTTAAAAGATATTATTGCCAAAGGCTATTTGAAGCAGGGCTTTAAGCCTATTTATTGGTGTTTTAATTGTCAGTCGTCGCTGGCAGAAGCCGAAGTTGAGTATCAAGATAAAACGTCACCTTCTATTGATGTGAAATTTACTGCGGTAAATGAAGCGGAGTTTGAGCAAAAATTTGCCCTGCCCCATGCCGGGCATGGCCCTATTTCAGTGGTTATTTGGACCACAACCCCGTGGACCTTGCCGGCAAACTATGCCGTGTCATTGCACCCAGAATTAGATTATGTGTTGGTGCAAGTGGGTGAGCAACGCTTTATTGTTGCCGCCGCCTTGTTAGACAGTGTGATGCAACGCTATGGCGTGGAAGATTTTCAAGCACTGGGCAGCGTGAAGGGTGCACAGTTAGAAAATTTATTGTTACAACATCCGTTTTTAGAGCGCACGGCATTAATTGTGCTGGGCGAACATGTCACCACTGATGCGGGTACTGGCGCAGTGCACACCGCACCGGCGCACGGTGAAGATGATTTCCGTGTCGGCAAGCAATATGATTTACCAATAGAAAGCCCGGTGGGCGCTAATGGCGTGTTTAATGCCGATTTGCCCGAAGTGGGCGGTCAATTTGTTTTTAAAGCCAATGCCAATATTGTCGAACTGCTGCAACAACGTGGCAAGCTAGTGCAATCGGTGGCCCTTGAACACAGTTACCCGCATTGCTGGCGCCATAAAACGCCGGTGGTATATCGTGCGACGCCGCAGTGGTTTATTAGCATGGAAACGTTGGCAGCCAAAGCCATGGAGCAACTGCCCAATATTACTTGGCGCCCTGCGTGGGGTCATGAGCGCATGGCCAACATGTTGAAAGATCGCCCAGACTGGTGCATTTCGCGCCAACGTGTTTGGGGCGTGCCGATCCCGATTTTTACCCATAAGCAAACCAATGCCTTGCACCCTAACACGGTAGAGATAATGGAAACGGTTGCCAAGCATGTTGAGCAAACCGGCATTGAAGCGTGGTTTGAAATGGATAAAGCCCAATTGCTCGGTGATGATGCCGATGATTATGTGGCATGCAACGATGTACTGGATGTGTGGTTTGATTCTGGTTGCTCGCATTATACGGTGTTAGCCGCGCGCGAGAATTTGCATTGCCCGGCCAATATGTATTTAGAAGGTTCGGATCAATACCGCGGTTGGTTTCAATCATCCTTGTTGACCAGTGTGGCTATCAATGGCGAGTCGCCTTATAAAGAATTAGTGACGCATGGTTTTACGGTTGATAATAAAGGCCGCAAAATGTCTAAATCTCTGGGCAATGTGATTGCGCCCGAAAAAATTATTAAGCAATACGGCGCGGATATTTTACGTTGGTGGATTGCCAGCGCTGATTTTTCGGGTGAGCTGTCATTGTCCGATGAAATTTTAAAGCGCAATGCTGATGCGTATCGTCGCATTCGTAATACCGCACGATTTTTATTATCAAACTTGCCAGATTTTGTGCCCGGCGAAAATACACTGGCGGCTAAAGACATGGTGGCGATTGATCGCTGGATTGTGATGCGCGCCGCGCAAGTGCAACAAGCTATTATTGCTGATTATAATGACTGTAACTTTTATTTAGCGATGCAAAAAATTCACCATTTTTGCTCGATTGAATTGGGTAGCTTTTATTTAGATATTATAAAAGACCGTCAATACACTTGTAAAACAGCCGGCAATGCTCGCCGTAGTGCGCAAACCGCTATGTTTTATATTCTCGAAGCTATCGTGCGCTGGGTGGCGCCAGTGTTATGCTTTACCGCCGATGAAATTTGGCAGTTTATGCCCGGCGAACGCAGCAGCTCTGTACATTTGGAATCGTGGTTTACTGGTTTAGACATTGGATACGCCGAAGGCTTTGACGATGCTTACTGGCAGCAAGTGCTGAATTTGCGTAATGAGGTGAACAAGCATATTGAAGCTGCGCGCAAAGCCGGTGACATTGGCTCAGCGCTTGATGCTGAAATTTTAATTTCTGGCTCGAGTGACACCCTGGCGCTATTAGGCAACATTAGCAACGATGAGTTACGCTTTGTGTTTATCACTTCCGCTGCGAGTGTGGTTCCAGGCGATGAAGGCTTGCAAGTTGCGGTGCGAAAATCAAACTGCACCAAGTGCGAGCGTTGCTGGAACCATCGCGAAGATGTGGACGCAGATTCAACCTACCCAGGCATTTGCGGCCGTTGCATTAATAACATAGCGGGCGAAGGCGAAGTTCGTCTATTTGCCTAGCAAAAATAAGCTCTCTCTTTGAATAAGGGAGAGTTTAATAGTGGGCTATTGTCGATTTTTGCAAAATGATTTTGAACGCTAAATTACGTAGTAAAAGCGAAATGTTTAGCTTATGACTCTTCCACCGTTAAACGGCGCCCATCACTCTCAATTTCAAGCGTCAACCACCAGTTTGGCTTGGGCAAATAACCAGCGGCTTTTTCGGGCCATTCAATTAAGCAAATAGCAGTGGGATGCAGATAATCACGCATGCCTATCATCTCTAATTCTTCGGCCGGGTCTTCTAAGCGATATAGATCAAAATGGTAGACCTCACAATCGAGCGAGTAGGGCTCCACCAAAGTGAAGGTTGGGCTTTTCACCGTGCCTTCGTGGCCCAAGCCTTGAAGTATGCCGCGCACTAAGCTAGTTTTACCCGCGCCTAAATCGCCGGAGAGGAACACAATGCTTCCCGCTTGAAGGGTGCTCGCGAATTCTAGACCGTAATGCTCAGTGGCTAGAGAAGTGGGTAAATAAAAAGTCGTCATGAGTGATGCTCGCTTGGGTGAGGGTGCTCAATGAATGGTGACAATAACTCAAAGCATGCTTTTAGATGATAACCTAGTCTTCCTGCTGATTTGGTGTAAATTATAGGGATTAAGCTATGCTTTCTGAGTAGCTGGTGATGTAAATAAGACGTTTTGTTGAGGAGAGCATATAGCTCATTAACGCATTTTACAGGTGACAAGTGGTTAGCTGCTCCCTCTGGCGAGAGTGCATATTGTATTAGAGTTTGGAGTTCCTTCATGGCCGTAAGTATTAGCTGTACTTTATTTTTAGTCAATGCCGCTTTCTGAGATTTCGACAAAAAAACATATGAACACAAATGCACATAAATATCTAAGATGGACGGCATTAAGTTTGCCAGCAATAACACTTTCTGAGTGGATGAGGTTTTCAGGATTGAAGCTGGTGAATGCCTCATCCAACACTCGGTATCCTTGAAATTGCTGAAATCTAACCAGCCAGGTGTGATAGCGATGGTATTAACTGCAAAAATTGTTTCGTTTATTTCAATAGATAAATAAAAGAGGGCTTTAATAAAAGACTGAATCGCCTCTTGGGCTTTAACCACGTCTTCTTGTTTATTTTTGTGCACGTTCGTTTTTTGTGTCGCTACTATTTCTTTATGAATAGCCTTTACAGCTTTGGTTGCTAAGACTTTATTTGTAAAGTATTCGGAATTTTTTGAGCGATGGACGAACATAGCTTTAACGATGCAGTGGCCCTGCTGATGAGTAAAGAGCCCAGGTAAATTCATACACTCTATAAGTGATTTTTGCTCAAGTAGACTCAGGCCTAGGTTATACATCTGTCTTCCTCACAACACCCCATGCACCAACACGACTGTAATGCAAACCGGGGTAATATATTTTAAGACTGTGTACCAAGCGCTAAATATCTTATGGGGTAACGATAATGCTTTTTTCATTTCTACTTTGCGTAGCGCCCAGGTGGCGAATAAGGCTACAAGCAAACCGTTGATGGGTAGCATTATGTTAGCCGTTAGATAATCGATATTGTCGAAAAGCGTACCGGCAAAAAACGTAACGTGGGCCCAGAGGTTAAAAGAAAATAAACTCGGCAAGCCTACAATCCATAAAATAAAACAAGCGTAAAGCGTGATTTTTTGGCGTGTTAAGCGCGTGTTTTTAAGCGTATAAGCAATAATAGGCTCTAGTAAGGCAATGGTTGAAGTTAGAGCGGCAATGGCTAACATGACAAAAAACAAGCTGGCAAATAAATGCCCGTACGGTAATTGTGCAAAGGCCAAAGGCAAGGTTTGAAAAATCAACCCAGGGCCGGCGTTAGGCTGTAGGCCGTGGGCAAACACAATGGGGAAAATGGCTAGCCCGGCTAATAAGGCAATAAAGGTATCAAAGAAAATGATATAGAGCGCGGTGTTGCCAATAGAGATTTTTTTGGGCAAGTAAGCGCCATACATCATCATAGAACCAAACCCTAGGCTCAATGAAAAGAAGGCATGGCCCATGGCGGATAGTATGCTGTCGGCATTGAGTTTACTAAAATTGGGCTGAAATAAAAACTTGACCCCTTGTTCAAAAAATCCGGTTTCATACGCATAGCCCACTAAGGCAATGAGAATTAGCACTAACACCGGAAAGAGCACGTAAATCGCTTTTTCAATACCGCGCTTAATACCTTGCGAAACGATTAAGCCTGTTAAGGCTATCATTAAGGTATAGTAGAATAACATTTTGCCGGGGCTGGCTAACAAGCTGGAAAATAAATTATTAATTTCAACCGGTGTCATATGAGTGAATGCACCGCTGAGAGATTTTACGGTGTAATCAAGTGTCCAGCCGGCAATAACGCAATAATATGATAAGACCAAAAACGCGACAACTAAAGCCAGCCAACCAATCGCCGTCCAAAAGGGTTTGAGTTTGTAGCGAGTGACTAAGTTGCGAATGCTATCAATGGGGTTTTCACCGCCCATGCGCCCAAGGCTGATTTCTGCAATCACTAGCGGCAAGCCAATTATGGCAATACAAGCTAAATAGATCAGTACAAATGCACCACCGCCATTTTCACCGGTAATGTAGGGAAATTTCCAGATGTTACCTAAGCCAACGGCTGAGCCTGCAGCGGCAAAAATGAAGGCCCATTTGGAGGACCAATGCTCTTTGAGTGATGAAGATGCCATAATGTATGCTAGATTTCCTAAATTGAGAGCTGCATTGTAAGTGAGGAAGCTTAAGTAAGCCTTAATAATATTGTTAAATTGGCTAGCTTACCGGGGCAAACGCGCTTTGAAAAATATACCAGGCCTTCTCGTCCTGCCACGGCCCGTCGTTGCGAGGAGCAAAGCGACGCGGCAATCTCGTGAATCACACCGTAGTCTAGAAGATTGCCGCGTCGCTACACTCCTCGCAACGACGTACCTTTTTTCAAAGTGCGTTTGCCCTGGCTAGCTTACTGACATACTGCGTCTTAAGGTGGGTGATAATAGCATGTGCTAAAAGCTTGTCAAACAGCTGGAATCACGTAAAATTTGCCATGATTTTGTTAAAAGCTCCACAATAGAGGCACCTATGAAAATAATTAACCGTTTAAAACATTTATCCGTTTGCGCGCTGGGTTTAACCTGCATGATGAACGCATCAGCCATGAGACAGCCGCCTGTGGCAAATAATGTTCATCAAGGCTCTTATGCTGAAGGTAGCGTGGGTACCAGCGTGATGAACATGCTTATTTCTAGTAGCAGTGTGAGTTATGCTAGTAATAGCAGTAATGGTGTTGGCTTTAGCGCGGCTTATGGTTACCAGTTCAACCCCGGTGGTTGGGCATTGGAAGTGGGTTACATGCAAGCCAATTTGAACCTTTCACTCGGCAGCGCTCAAAACGATAATATTATTATTAACCAAAAAGTTAATATTGATGTGCCCTATCTAGCGGCACGTTGGGAAGTCGCCATGGGCTCTAAATTTGCCTTTGTGCCCAAGGTGGGAGCCATGGCGGTCATTTTGCCTAAGAAGAAAACCGCAGTGAGAATTGTAGACGGTGTACGCTATACCGCAGACTCGGGTTTTGCAGATGGTGTTAGCTTATTGCTGCCTTTCGTCGGTATGGGAGTCAGTTATGCTGTGACGCCTACAATCAGCATTGTGGGTCAATATCAGGGTTTTCTAGCGGGTATTATCAATGCCGGCTTGATGAGCGCGGGCTTGGATGTGCATTTCTAGTTGGCATTATTCACCTTTGAGGTTTTTATTTCGAGGGTGAATTCTTGCTGTTAATTTTCAGTT
>JAWUVP010000056.1:0-23839 GCA_034112285.1 Gammaproteobacteria bacterium | reverse complement strand
TCGTCTACCAGGGCTAGGGTCTATTTTCAGATATGATGGCCTGGAGAAATGTCTCCCCAGTTGTGCATCTGCTTTTGGAATAGGCATTAAATTTAAAGTTTGAATTTTCTCACTGCTCACTTTCCATTTAGGATTAGCGTTGATAGCAGCCATTAAGCCTGCTTGTTCATAACGGCAAAAGTATTGCACCGCGTAGGTTAACCCCTCGGTCGCATTAAAATCACACCAATCTAAAGAAATATTCGGTATGGTTAACAGGCGTTGACACATTGGCCAGTCTTTATTTTTAGCAAAAACCAGTAAGGCGAGCCCAAAGCCTTCAGCATCATCCGCGGTGGTTTTACGAATAGAAATAAGGTATTTAACAATATTAATAAAACTGGGCTTCTTCATGATTTGATAGAGTACAGGCAGGCCATTGATTGAGCTGCTTAAATCAACTTTCTGAATGGCTTTTAACATTAGCTCATATTGTTGATAATCAGAAAAGTGCTCAATGGCGTTGCCACATGGGCTTTGCTGATTCATTGAAATATGACTCATTTCTAGCAATTGATAACACATAGGCCAGTTTTGTTTTGAGGCGAAAAAATTTAATGCATGACCAAATCCTTCTTTATCTCCTTGTGTTGGTTCGAAAGAATTTATAATCGTATGCAACCCATTGATATGGCCTCTATTACAAAGCCAGAGGATAATTTTTTCACCCTCAAAATAAGAGGTTAAGTTATAGTAAGGTAAGATTTTTATAATGAGCGCTTGTTTCTTAGCTTCACAGAAAAATTCCATCACGTTTGCGGTTTCACTCCGAAATGGACTACGCTTCGAACGAATGTCTCGCATAATAGATGCCTTTAAGAGCCAAGTACTCTTCAGTTGAAGCCAATCTATTAAAGTATTGCATGCAGACCAACGCTGCGCTGAAGCTAGCTCAACTAACATTGTTATCAAACGCTCACCCCGCTTAGGTCCATTAGCGTATCTCCGTCTGTTTATATCTTCAGGTTTCATTAAAGGTAATTTTTCTCGAAGCAAGTCTGCATGCTTCCATTTCTCAGTTAGAGCAGCACAAATAACCGAGCTTGCTACGCCCGACAGCACATAAAAATTTTTTTCTGCTCTAAAATTAAAAACATAATCGACGATTGATGAAGCGCTTTGAACATCCTCGGCTGTGAGGCTAGCTTTCAGTAGAAAAAATGATAAATTATCCTCATAAGCTATTTCGAGAGACTGATTAATAAGGTCTGCTTGCGAATGGCGGATGAAATGTTCAAATGCATATACAGCACCCTCTACACGAGCCCTAGCACCTTTATGACCAAATCTGGCGCCTGCTTCAAGTAAGCGTTCACATTCCTCCCAATCCTGGTTGCCGGCAGCAACCAGTAGAGGCATACGAAGCTCCTCTACTTTTCTCTTCCATTCCATCTTATTCTATCCTTTTGGTGCAATAACACCTGTATGGCATTTAACACTTCTAATTATCATTGTGCATGTACTATATATGAGCAACATTAAGGCTTTATGAATAAAAATCTACTACAAAAAAGCCCCAGGGCACATGGTATTCTGCTGTTTTTTTTTGGCAAAGATCATCAGGTTGCCGCATCACGCGAATGACAACAGCCAGACATAAATGATACTCGCAATTTATGCAGCAACCCGTATAATTCAGCCATTGTAACCATCACCCATACTGATTTGATTATGAACATTATTTATGTCGCCTTAGGTGGCGCACTGGGCGCAAGCCTACGTTATTTTGTCTATTTGGCCTGCGCGGCGGGTAAGATAACCACATTCCCTTTAGCAACCTTATTGGTCAATCTAATCGGCTCTTTCCTTATTGGTATGCTCGCCTACGGTTTATTGACTAAATACATGCAAACTGATGCTGGGCGCTTGTTTCTTATCATCGGCGTGCTGGGGGCGTTTACCACGTTTTCGACTTTTTCGCTTGATAGCTTGCAGCTGATTTTAGCGCAACGCTACTTTGCCGCGGCAGGTTACATGCTGGCAAATCTGTTTGGCTGCTTGCTGGCAACTACGTTGGGTATGCTCATCGTTAATTTAAAATAGGGGATAATAATGACAATACAATCTATTAACTGCACTGCTGCCGATGCGGGGAAACAGTTTGCAGCATCATTGCGTGAAACTGGCTTTGCCGTGCTAACCCATCACCCGATTGCAGAAGATGAAATTAATCAATTTTATCAAGCTTGGCAAACCTTTTTTGAGCAAGACACGGCTGCAAAAGAAAACTTTCTTTGCGACCGCATCACCCAAATTGGCTGGGTTCCTCCCTCCATTTCAGAAATTGCCAAAGGGCATTCTGCGCGTGATTTAAAAGAATATTTCAACTTCTTTTTGCATGGCAGCTGTCCGGAAGGTTTGCGCGCACAAACATTGGCTTTGTATGACCAAATGTACACCATGGCCAAACAGTTGTTAACTTGGTTACAAGCTGAAACCCCTGCAGAAATTATTGATACACTTTCACAAAGCCTACCCAGCATGGTGGCTGATAGTATGCAAACACTGTTTCGTGTTAACTACTATCCCAGCCAAACCGGCACAGAAGCTGCTGGGGCGGTTCGCGCGGCGGCACATGCAGATATTGACTTAATTACCATCTTAACGGCCGGCACACAAAATGGTTTGCAAGCTAAAAACATCAACGGCGACTGGGTGGACATTCCCGCCGAGCACGGCAACCTGATAATTAATGCCGGCGATATGCTGCAAGAATGCACGCAAGGTTATTATCCATCTACTTTACACCGGGTTATCAACCCCTGTGAGAACACCCGCTCAGCAGCGCGAATGTCCTGTCCGCTGTTCGTACACCCACGCCCTGACGTGGTATTATCTGAGCGCCACACCCAAGCCAGTTATTTACATGAACGCCTAGTCGAATTAGGCTATCGCACTGCCACAAAAGAGGAAGCCAATGCTTGATACTAAACATTTTCGCCAAGATATCGCCCACACTGCAGAGCAACTAAAACGCCGTGGATTTACTTTAGATGTGGAGCACATAAACACCTTAGAAACTCAACGCAAAGGCTTGCAAATCAACACGCAAGAGTTGCAAAACCAACGTAATGCACGCTCAAAAATGATTGGCAAAGCGAAAGCGTCAGGTGAAGACATTCAACCCTTATTAGCCGAAGTAGGGCAGCTGGGTGATGAGTTAAAACAACTCGAAGAGCAAACCGCTAATGTTTTAAATGAGCTGAAAACAATACAATTAGCCGTGCCCAATTTATTACACAATTCCGTGCCTGCCGGCTTAAATGAAGACGATAATGTTGAAGTGCGCAAATGGGGCACACCCAAAACCTTTGATTTTGAGATTAAAGATCACGTTGACTTAGGTGAAGCCTTAAAACAAATGGATTTTGCCGCCGGCAGCAAATTAACCGGTTCGCGCTTTGTGGTATTAAAAGGCCCGCTTGCAAAACTGCAGCGCGCTTTAATTCAATTCATGCTAGACGTGCAAACTGACGAGCATGGCTACGAAGAAGTCTACGTGCCTTATTTAGTGAATCACGATAGCTTATATGGCACCGGCCAACTCCCCAAATTTTCAGAAGATCTCTTTAGCATTGCCGGCGACTGGGACTACGCCTTAATCCCCACCGCCGAAGTCCCGCTCACTAATTTAGTGCGCGATGAAATTATTGATGCGGTAAAATTACCGTTAAAATATGTTGCGCACACACCGTGTTTTCGTAGTGAAGCCGGCTCTTACGGCAAAGATACGCGCGGTTTAATTCGCCAGCACCAATTTGAAAAAGTAGAAATGGTACGCATAGTCAAGCAAGAAGAGTCGTATCAACACTTAGAAGAGCTGGTGCAAAATGCAGAAAATATTATGCAAAAACTTGAACTACCTTATCGCATTATCACACTTTGTGGTGGCGACACCGGATTTAACGCCGCAAAAACTTATGATATTGAAGCTTGGATCCCAAGCCAAAACACCTACCGCGAAATTTCATCGTGCAGTAACTTTGAAGACTTCCAAGCCCGGCGCCTCAAAGCTCGCTGGCGTAACCCTGAAACAGGCAAGCCAGAGTTGGTGCACACGCTTAATGGCTCAGGTCTTCCTGCGGGCAGAACTTTAGTGGCTATTTTAGAAAATTATCAAAATGCCGATGGGACTATCGACATTCCTGCGGTGTTACAGCCTTATATGGGCTGCAAGCAACTAAAAGCGTAAACTTAGCGCCAAGCTCATTGGCGCTTTAATGCCACAATCTCATGTTGCACACTCGCAAGGCGGCGCACCCAAGGCTTTAATTTTTGAATCTTGCTAGGCAGCTGACTCACGGCGGCATTCGCTCGCGCCTGTGTTGCATAAAGACCATACACCACCACATAAAAATCTTTGCCATTCAGCTGACGGTGAAAATAGCGCGCACTTTTACCAAGCTTGTTTTTAGTAATAAATTTAGCCGCATAAGCTGAGTTTGGCCCGGCAAGTAATTGCACCGTATAGTTTGATTTTGGCGCGGCGAGCAACGCTTTTTCAGCGTGCGTGGTGGCGGTATTCACACCAGAGTGGTGCCGCACTAATTTTGTTTTACGTTTATGCGCAGCAAGTCTAGCAGGGTGGTACACCGCCGGTGTTGCGGCAGCTTCGGCAGGCATAATGCCTTGCTCACGCGCCATAATCATTTGGTAAGCTTGCTTGGCTTGCTCGTTGCCTTGTTGGGCAGATTTTAAAATCCATTGCTTCCCTAAATCATGATTCACGGCAGTACCCTTACCATAATAATAGAGATAGCCCAGCGCATATTCAGCATCGGCATTACCTTTAGCCGCGGGAACCAATAATTGCTGGTAGGCATCAAAATAGTTTTGCTCAGCAAAGTTAACCTTAGCCTGGGCAAAGTTATCGGGGTTAGTGGAGGTGGCGCAGGCACTCAATCCGAGCGTGATTATAGCCACAAGAGGTAAAGCCCAACGCTTGAACATGCAATTCTCCACAATTAATAATGCCGCTATTTTACCCTGCATTGGAAATAATAACTAGTTAAGCAGTTGATTTACTTGGGGTATAAAAAAGGTAAGAAAAGACCTTGCGCGTACCCAATATATACCCTATACTTCTTTCATCGGTACAAAACAGGTATTTAAAATGTTAAGCCAAAGTCAACACAAGACCTTACATATTATTCAAGATTACATTACCGCTAATGGGTTTTCTCCCACCATTAGCGAAATTCTAACGGGACTTAACATTAAGTCACGCAGCTTGGTGCAACGCAACCTTCAAGCGTTACAGTTAGCGGGATTTATTAAATTGCTGCCCAAACGTCGGCGCAATATTGAGCTTCTTAATGAAGAAGAGGCTGGCTTGCCACTTGTGGGCCGCATAGCGGCAGGTCAACCTATTGAGGCGATTTCCATGCCGGAAATCATCAATATTCCTTCATTATTACTCGGACATGATCGCTATTTATTAGAAATAAAAGGCGATTCAATGATTGGCGATAATATCTGTGATGGCGACCTCATTGTTTGTCAATCGAGCAACACCGCAAAAAGTGGCGAAATTGTGGTCTGCCTTATTGACCAAGAAGCCGCTACCTTAAAACGCATCCACCACGATAAGGCCAACAACACCGTGAGCCTTATTCCATCCAACCCTGCATTAGTTCCCATGGAATATCAAGCAGGTAGAGTGACTATTCAAGGCATTTACTTAGGTTTATTGCGCATTGGCCGATTAAAATAACAGGAGACTCACATGAGCTTTTTTAAATTAAACACACAAGACACCATCACCTCACTTTTAACAGACAATGCTCCCAGCATGGCCACCAAACAGTCACGCTTAAAGCTAAAGTTAAAATGGCGTAAGCGGGCCGCATAACCCACTTGCCCATTTACAACACGGACTAAATGCCACGGAAGGCGAAAATATCTCCTAGATACTAAATTTCATGCCCCCTTTATTGGGGGTTTTTTTTATGCCTATTTCACTGCGGATCTAGCTCCATTGTTTATAGTCATCCCATTTTCAGGTACGATGGGGATAGCCTAAGCTCATCATCACAGGGAGATATAAATGGCGATACGAAAACTAGTAAGAATGGGGGCGCCCAGCCTTCTGCAAGTGGCAAACACGGTTGCCGATATTATTGCCGATGAGACCCAAACCATTATTGACGATTTAATAGAAAATATGCGCCATTACGGTGGCGTAGGCATAGCAGCCCCGCAAATTGGTTACGATGTACGTATTTTTGTGTTTGAAATCACACACTCACCTCGCTATCCTACCGCTGAACCTTTGCCACTAACTGTGGTGATAAACCCCGAAATAGAGTATTTAACCGAAGAAACCGACGCCAGTTGGGAAGGGTGCTTAAGCGTTCCTGGCTATCGCGGCTTAGTTGCCCGGCCCACACACATTCGTTATAGCGGCTATGACCGTGAAGCAAACGTCATTAAAAAAGAGGCGACAGGATTTGAAGCCAAAGTCGTTCAACATGAAACCGACCATATCAACGGTATACTCTTCCCCATGCGTATTGACGATATGCGTAATTTTGCCTGCGATGATGTACTCTGGCAGCAAAACAATAATGAAGAATATCCTGAGTATTTAAAACAAGCCTTGCGTGAACATTGGGACCTTTAAAGCTTAAACCTCGCCACTAAAATACAACACTCGGCACAAAATATTTCCACACTACAAATATTTCGAATAAACATCTTCCTTAAGGCACATACGCCTAAAAAATGACCGTTCCTAGGTTATTTTATGTTTAATTAAATACTTACTATACAATATCCACCTTAATTATTCTTAAGAAAGGAATCGTTCTTGAAAAAAAACAGCCCCATTATTATAGGCTTATTACTTGGCCTAGCCTTAAGTAGCGTTACCTACGCCACAACACCAGCCTGTGTCTTACTCGGCTCTAAACCTTCTTTTTTAGTCCGCTTGCCTTATCAGCAGTCTAATCTAACGCAGCAAACAGGCCTTAGCAGCACCAGCTTAACGCGTTTATCAAACACCGCCAAACTAACCTTTACCGGCGCGCGCGCCATGTCAGGAGGGCGTTATATTGTGGCATTTAAACCCGTTAAAAAATACGGCGTTTGTTACCCCGCACAATACATTAACGCTGTACGCCAGCGGTTATTAAAAAACAATCAAGTCGAGCAGATTGATGCTAACACTTTGCTCACCACCCAATCGGTAAAAAACACCGGATTGAACGTGCCCACGCCCGGGGCAAATCAATGGGATTTATCTGGCAATACCGCAGCTGGCGGCATAGACGCACCCGCCGCTTGGGAAATTAATACCGGCAGCCCAGCCGCGATTACTGCCGTGCTCGATAATGGCATACTCACTAACGACTCATTAACCCCAAATCTAAATTTAACCCATGCAGTATCATTTTTTAATAGTGGCTCGTTTACTACCGGCGCAACCTCTCTTTGCTCGCAATGCAACAGCTCCGATCACGGCACGCATGTGGCTGGCAGTGTTGCATCCAGTGGCAACGGCGCCTATGGTGAAGCTGTCTTCGGCGTGGCCTATACCAGCCAGGTGCTGCCAGTGAATGTGTTTAGCAAATTCACCGCATCAAGTGATTGTGCACGAGCAGGCGATTCCGCACCTTGTTTATTAGCCTTTACCAGCGACATTGAAAATGCCTTAGCCTGGGTGTCCAGTAGCGCAACCTTCACTGGTTTACCGCTGCCCCCAGCAATTGTAGCTGTTAATATGAGCTTAGGCGGCACCAGCGCTTGCTCGTCTGGTGAGCAAAGCGCTATTAATGCATTGCAACAACAAAATGTTGCCGTGGTGGTTGCCGCTGGAAATAGCAATGTGAATGCCAGCAGCTTTGCCCCAGCAAATTGCCAACACGTCATTAGCGTTGCCGCAACCGGCCCAACCAATGCTAAAGCCGATTACTCAAATTGGGGCGCCTCAGTGGCTATTGCTGCCCCCGGTGGTGATTTAGATTTTCCTGCACCCAGCGGAATTTACTCTACCACGGCAGGTGGTTATGGCTTCAAGGAAGGCACCAGCATGGCCGCACCACATGTGGCCGGTTTAATCAGCTTACTATACTCGGTTGACCCCACACTCACCCCAGCAGAAGTGTTAACCCTTTTACAAAGCCATGTCACACAATTTACCGATGGCGGTACCAACCGAAGCTGTGCCGGTGTCACCAGCTGTGGCAGTGGTATTATAAATGCGGGCCAAGCCGTTAGCGCAGCCCTGCAAACCAAACCCAGCATTGAGTGGACCCCGAATTTTATTATTAATCAATTATCACAAAACAGTGCAAAAATCAGCTGGAGCGCTGCAACGTGGAGCAACCAGGCTGCCACACCTATGGTGTATACCGTAAAAATCAATGGCGTGGCCAGTACCGCTTGCACAGAAATAAGCGCAACAAATTGCACTGTAGAAAACATCTCAGTAAACGCATTAACATCCTCACAAGAAATGAGCTTCAGCGTTGAGGCCAGCGATGGCCGAGAAATTTTCACGCCTGATGTGAAAACCAGCAGCATAGAGTTTGAAATTGCCCTCACCAAAGCGGTGCGCAACCCAATGCGCTTAAACCAAGCCTGGGTTTATTATACCGAATCAGGCATTATCAATGCCGACGATGTCCTCACCGCCGACGGATTAACCGGCACAGATGTAGAATATGATCCGGCACAGCAACGTTTTGTGGTCAATAATATACAAACCGGCCAGGCCACACCTTTTACCCTCAGCATTCACACACCGTCGGGCGCTGTTGATATTTCGAACCAAATTATTTTACCAGCAATTATGTGATTAAATTTTGTGGGGGCAAACTTGAAAATACGGAGGTTAATTGATACCCTCATCACCTTTGATATGCCTTACCCTTAAATGACATTGGCGAGACAACATGAGCAGCAACAATCGTTTTTATAGTAAACTTGACCTTAGGCGTAATTTTAAGGATCAAACGTACCAACGCGGTTATCAATATTACCAACAGGGGCGCGTATTAACCGCTGAAATTTTCGAGAATACGGAACATTCAGATAGACTAAGAATATATGGCGAGGTAGAAGGCAGTGGAACCAATGAATACCAAGTCACTGCGGATATCCAATTGCCAAGCCCACGTAACAGATCAAGCAAATGTCAACTCGAGGGAGATTGCACTTGCCCAGTGAGCTTTGATTGTAAACATGTGGTTGCTATCTTGTTCCACATGTTAGACCAAGGCGATAATAAAACCACCCCATATGAATTACTTCGCAGCAAAGCGTCGAATGCCATGCCTATCGCCACTACAGCAGAACAGTTTTCACTATGGAGCGATAAACTCATACGCGCCCAAGAATATAAAAAGCCAGCCTCTACAGAGCTAATTGTTTATATCATGAAAACCCAACAGTATCGTTCAGGCCATATCTTATCAATAAAGCCAATGCTGACTCGTATATTAAAAAAAGGCGGTTATGGTGTAACGAAACGCTATTCCGGCACTGGGACAGTTGCTGAACGCGCCACCACAGACGAAGACCGACGCCTATTAGCCCTGCTTGGCTCTATGACAGTATCCAGCGTACATTTTGATTACGAGTTTGACCTTTGCTTTCAACAGGCGAACGAATTATTTACAGAACTTTTGCAAACTCAGCGGTTATTTTGGAACAACATTTCCAACACACCTCTTGCCCTAGGCAGTACAAATACGCTAGAACTAGCGTGGCGGATTGAAGAAAATGGTTGCCAAAAGCTTGAGTATAGCGTTGAAGGAATCTCCGATAAACAAGACCTCACTTTGTTACCGTTTGCTTCACCGTGGTATTACAATAAAAGCAATAATACTTGCGGGCAAATCCAAAATGACATTGCCTCAAAGCTATTATTTCCCATGTTGGACTTGCCCGCGCTTGAACCCACGGCAGTGGAAACAGCACAACAACAACTAAAAAAACTACAGCCAAATAAAAATGCTTTCCCTTTGCCCGCAACATTAAAAAAAGGTCTCGCGCCAAAAGCAATGCTCCAAAAAGTTATTGTCCGCTTATTGGGCGCTAAAGTTGCCGAAAAGAGTCATTATTATTCTTTTTCGCACGAAGAAGATGTATTGCTACCCTTCGCCGAGCTAGCGTTTTATTACAACGACCAGCTTACAACATTGGCAGAACATAAAACCATAATAACCCAATATAAAAACAACAAAATAATTGAACTCAAACGCGATCTTACATGGGAACAATCCTGCGTTGATAAGCTAATAGCGCTTGATATAACCCCCATGCTTTTAAATAAAGATTACATTCTTAATGATGCGGTTGAGTTTTCATTTTTATTTGAAAGCCAAGAAGATGATGAAGAGCTACTTTTAACAAAAGTGAATGAGCTAAAGCAATTGGCCAATGAAAATGGCTGGCAAGTAAATATAGACGAAAGCTTCCCCATGCAAATTGTTGATGAGATTGATGAATGGTATTCAGATATCGAAGAAGGCGCACGCGGAATTGATTGGTTTTCATTAACCTTAGGTGTCATCGTTAAGGGTGAAAAAGTTAACTTACTACCATTGTTAGTTGATTTAATAAAAAATCGCTTTCACAACCTGGACACCAATGCAATCGCTGCGCTGCCTGATGACACCGACTGCACATTAAAGCTACAAAACGGTCACTTTATTACGGTTCCCTTTGCAAGAATACGCAATATTTTATTAGTACTTTGCGAGCTATTTGACAGTAAAGCGCTCGATGAAAACGGCGCACTGGAATTATCCCACCTGCAAGCTGGGCTTTTACTTGAAATTAAAAAGGCCATGAGTGCAACCCAAATGCGTTGGTTTGGTGGCGAACGCCTTCTAGCCTTCGCTGAAAAGCTGACCCATTTTAAAGGAATTAAAACGGTAAACCCCGCCAAAACCTTAAAAGCCACCTTAAGACCCTATCAACAAGAAGGCTTAAATTGGCTACAGTTTTTACGTGAACATGACATAGGCGGTATATTGGCCGATGATATGGGCCTGGGTAAAACAGTGCAAACCCTAGCGCATTTCGGCGTAGAAAAAGCTGCTCGAAGGTTGAAATGCCCCTCCTTACTCATCGCCCCAACTAGCCTAGTTCATAACTGGTCATCAGAAGCGAAGCGTTTTTGTCCCAACCTATCCATTTTAGTACTGCATGGCGCCAACCGTAAAGAGCAATACAGCAATATAAAAAAGGCTGACATTGTTATCACCACCTATCCATTAGTCATGCGCGATAAGGCCATTCTATTAACGCATGATTTTTATTACATCGTGCTAGATGAGGCCCAAGCAATAAAAAATGCTAAAGCAAAAAGTACACAGGTTATATTGCAATTATCGGCAAAACATCGCATCTGCTTGACAGGCACACCAATGGAAAACCACTTAGGCGAGCTTTGGTCGCTGTATAATTTTGTGTTGCCTGGCCTATTGGGCTCAAGTAAACAATTTAAAACATTATTTCGCACACCTATAGAGCGTCACGGCGATGCCTTACGTTATGAGCAATTAGCCAATCGTATTAAACCCTTTTTATTGCGCCGCCGCAAAGACGATGTGCTAAAAGAACTGCCGCCCAAAACCGAAATTATCCGTCATATAGAAATTGAAGGTGCGCAACGCGACTTATATGAAACCATACGCCTATCCATGGAGAAAAAAGTTCGCGATGCCATTCACGCAAAAGGCATGGCCCGAAGTCAAATAATGATTTTAGATGCGCTGTTGAAGCTTCGCCAAATTTGCTGCGCGCCCAGCTTACTGAAATTGAAAACTATCCAGCAGGCTATTGCGTCAGCCAAATTAGACGACCTCATGAACTTCTTACCCAGCCTCATAGAGGAGGGTAGGCAGGTGTTACTATTTTCCAGCTTCACCTCTATGTTAGCGTTAATAGAGGCTCAATTAAATGAACGATCAATAGGCTATGTAAAGCTCACGGGGCAAACGCGTGATCGTCAAACCCCCATCGAACGATTTCAAAATGCTGAAGTTCCCTTATTTTTAATCAGCCTTAAAGCCGGAGGGGTAGGCCTTAATTTAACCGCTGCTGATACTGTCATACATTATGATCCCTGGTGGAACCCAGCGGCAGAGCAGCAAGCAACGGATAGGGCGCACCGTATAGGCCAAACCAAGCCCGTTTTTGTTTATAAACTCATTACCAAAGGAACCGTTGAGGAAAAAATATTACAGATGCAAAACAAAAAAAAAGCGCTAATTTCAGGTGTTATTGAACAAAAGCATGTCGAAAAAGTACAGCTGACACCTGATGATTTGAACTTTTTGTTTCAACCTCTTTCATAATACAGGCAAATCATATCCTTGCACCCATTATAGGCGTGCCATTATCGGTTATTTAATAACGGAAATTCTGGGTGCTGCGCGTGTTTTTCAGTTATACTCTGCCTTTGTGCGCTATGGCCTAATGCCTGAGCAATCGTTTATATTATAATTAACCCTTTAATCACCAATAAGAAGACATCATGAGTTTTTCAACGCTTAATTTATCTGCCCCTATCATTAAAGCCATAGAAGAAAAAGGCTATACCACCCCATCCCCCATTCAAAGCCAAGCCATTCCAGCGGTATTAGAAGGCCGAGATGTCATGGCTGCCGCGCAGACCGGCACGGGTAAAACAGCGGGCTTTACCTTACCCATTTTAGAATTACTGTCAAAAGGTGAACGCGCTGGCCCCAATCACGTGCGTGTGCTTATTTTAACGCCCACCCGAGAGCTTGCAGCTCAGGTTGCGGACAGCGTGCAGACTTATGGCAAACATTTGCCGCTACGCTCAGCCGTTGTATTTGGTGGGGTTTCTATTAACCCACAAATGATGAAGCTACGTAGAGGTGTTGATATTTTGATTGCAACGCCAGGGCGCTTGTTGGACTTATATTCTCAAAACGCCGTAAAATTTAAGCAACTAGAAATACTTGTTTTAGATGAAGCCGACAGAATGTTAGACATGGGCTTCATTAATGATATTCGCAAAATCTTAGCCGCATTACCTAAAAAGCGCCAAAATTTATTATTTTCAGCAACATTCTCCGAAGAAATACGAAAATTTGCTAAAAACATTATTCACAATCCTGTCGAAGTTTCGGTAACCCCACGCAACTCAACTGTTACCGCTATTGAGCAGTGGATTTGTCCCGTAGACAAAGCTCAAAAATCTGCCCTGTTAACGCATTTAATTCATGACAACAAATGGCACCAAGTCTTGGTGTTTAGCAGAACCAAACATGGCGCAAACCGTTTGGTAAAAGTATTAGATAAAGCCAAGATTCCCGCCACCGCAATTCATGGCAATAAAAGCCAAGGCGCACGCACTAGAGCCTTAGCCGATTTTAAAAACGGTGAAGTTCAAGTGTTAGTGGCAACTGATATTGCAGCACGAGGTATTGATATTGATCGCTTACCGAATGTTGTAAATTTCGATTTACCCAGCGTGCCAGAAGATTACGTACATCGCATTGGCCGAACCGGCCGCGCAGGGTCAGCAGGGCAGGCCGTGTCATTAGTGAGTGCTGATGAAGCAAAACAATTGTTTGATATTGAGAAGCTCATTAAAAAAGAACTCAAACGCGTCATCATAGATGGTTTTGACCCGGTTCACAGTGTTCCAGCCTCTGGCACCAAGCTTCGCCCCGTCAAAAATAAAAAACCCAAACCTCAATCTGGAAATGAGCGTGGAGAAGGCAAAAAACCTTCACGCAATTATGGGAAATCTAGCACAGCATCGAAAAAAAGAAGAGATCCTCGCTAAGCGTGGTGGGTTATGCACACCGTGCGTCATAACCCATCGTGGATTCCATGGCGTATCAACTTATAGTTGATACGCCATGGGGAAAACGATAATAGTGAGCTTTTATCGGCTCATGCTATAATTCATTTGTTGGTTCTGCCATATTTAGCATAAACTTATCACCCTGACAAGAGAGATAGGAGTAATTGAATAACTAACAAAAAAACTTCTAATGTCTCTTTCTCTTGATATTTGGATTCACCGCTAACCAGACACGCTCTAATCATGGCTAAAATCTGTAGCAACGCGATGATACACCATGATAATGGCGTATCAAGCATCACATTGGTAAGTAGCACTTCATGATGTATAAAGACACTAATTTTGAGCTATTTAATCATGCCCCTGTTGCATTGTGGGAGGCTGACTATTCTAAAGTCTACGCAATTTTGCAAGAGCCTTGGGTATTGGAAATTGAAAATTTAGCAGATTATTTATTAAAAAACACAGACCAGATAGAACAGTTTTTACTTGGCATTGAAATTATTACGGTCAATCAAACGGCATTAAGCCTTTGCAAGGCCAACAACAAGGAGGAGTTGATCCAGGGGTTGGCATTTATTTACACAAAAAATGGTACCTCTGCTTATATCAACGTACTTGAAGCCATGCAGCAAGGTTTACCCTGCGTTAGTTATAAGGCTGATCTACAAGACTTAGACGGTGAACTGCATTTAGTTGATGTACATGTAAAAGTAATGCCAGGCCATGAGCAAGACTATTCAAGAGTTATGTTTTCAGTGTCAAAAACCCTGTCTTCTCCCTTCGTAAGTTTTTCTAAAGAGCCTAATAATCCAGTAATAATAGAACAAAATGTGCGCGAGCAGCAAAATTTAAAACTGGTGAAATCGACCATCGATAAGTCATTCAAGTACTCGAATGCAATCATAGAAAACTCACCAGATTTTATCGCTTATGCCACACCTAATGGCCGCATGCAATATTGCAATCATGCCGGCAAAAAATTGCTGGGCTTAGCAGAAGATGAAGACATGTCTCGTTACGTAATCGGTGATTTTCACACAACGGAACACAATGAACATTTCAAAAAAGTTATTTCACCAATTTTACAAGAAAAAGGTTTTTGGACAGGTCAAACAGAATTAGTGACCCACAATAATAAACGTATTCCACTCTTACAAGTCATGATCGCGCACAAAGATAAACAACAAAATATAACCATGCTCTCAACCTCAGCAAAAGACATTTCAAAACGGTTATATGCCGAACAAGAATTATTAAACAAACAACAACAAGTTGCCGATATGTATCGTGTGTTATCAATGAGTGAGGTGGCATCTGCCATTTCCCATGAAATCAACCAACCCTTAACGGCTATTGCAAATTATGCCAATGGCTGTTTGCGGCTTATCAAAAAGGAGCCTGTATCAGAGCCGTTAAAAAGCGCCATCATAAAAATTAGTAAGCAGGTCGAACGCGCCGGGGAGATAGTACATCATATCAATAACTATTTACGCCGTGGTGAATTACAAGTAAAGCCGTTAGATATAAATCAATTGATACAAGATGTTTTAACCTTCCCATACACTGACATTAGTGCCGTGCAACTTAATACGAATTTTTGCGATGCTTCCACGCAGGTAAATGGCGATAAAATATATTTACAGCAAACTTTTGTCAATGTTATTAATAACGCCCTTGAAGCAATACGCGAAGCAGGTGAAAAGCCAGGAATCTTAACCGTCACGACCCAAGTCAGTCATGCTGGCCTCATCACCATTATGATCAAAGATAATGGTGTCGGCATGAGCGAGGAACTTTGTAAAAAAATATTCTCACCCTTGTACACCACCAAGCAAAATGGCACCGGTATAGGTTTAGCCTTAGCACGATATTTAATTGAAGAACATAAAGGAAAAATAACGGTAGCATCTGAGCAAGGTAAAGGCAGTTGTTTTAACATTACCTTACCTTCGTCTTTATAAAAAATTGGCTGTACAAGTTTTAGCTATTTATGTGGCTCGAAATAAAACCGCATACATCTATACCGGCCAAGCCTACTGAGTTATTCTAAGCTCACCGGCATAATACTTAGCAAACATTCAATAATAATGGCATCTAAAGGGCTAGTTAATTCAGCGGTAAAAGTAGGGGAATTGATATGGGTAGAGCCATCCGTTTTTATTATTAAAGTTGTTCCTTAGAAAAAAGCACGTCATTGCGAGGAGCGCAGCGACGTGCACCACAGGCACAGGTCAACCTCCTAGACTACAGCGTAATTAATCTGATTGAAAAAACTTCTAGAGAGCGTAATGCAGGCTTGAGCAACAAATTAATATTATCCGGATGGTCTTTTCAGCCATTCAAATCCGATCGAGCTTGTTGTTAAATTCGCGTAACCCGAAATGAACGGCCCTTCAACTTTCCCTCGCTCAATTTTTTGAAGGCAACATCTATCACTTTTTTGTTGACCGCCACATAAGCGCGGCGATCAAAAATATCAATATCGCCGACATCTGCGCCTGTGACGCCATGCTCTCCTGTTAAGGCACCCACAATATCACCGGGACGGACTTTTTGGCTTTTTCCACCATTGATTTTTAATGTTGCCATGCCTGAATGATAGGCTGATTTTTTTAATAGGCTAAGTGGGGGCAGGGCATCGGTTTCAATCGATTGCTCTAAATAGTCTTCCAGACGCTTAATTTGATATTGCTCATCTTCGGTATAAAGAGAATAGGCTTTGCCGGTTTTTCCTGCGCGACCCGTGCGCCCAATTCGATGTACATGCACTTCAAGCTCACGTGAAACACTATAATTTATAATTGCGTCTATATTATTAATATCAAGGCCGCGTGCGGCCACATCGGTAGCAACCAGTATGGAAATACTTTTATTCGCAAATTGAACCAGTATTTCACGGCGTTCTTTTTGTTCCAGATCACCATTCAAAGCCAGCGCGCTAAAACCATCATTTTTCAGCCTGTCAGCAACAGAATCCGTCTCGCGTTTGGTGTTGCAAAATACCAGGGCAGATTCAGGGCGCTGCTGTAAGAGGATTAAACGTAATGCGGTTATACGCTGATCATTATCTTTTACTTCGTAAAAATGCTGCTCAATGCTGGCCTCATCATGCGTGGTGTCGGCTTCAACTTTTATGGGATCAATCATCACCCGTTGCGTCATGTTCTCAATTTTTTCGGGGTAGGTTGCGCTAAATAACAGTGTTTGACGTTTCTTTTGTATTTGTGCGGTAATAGCATCGATAGATGGCTGGAATCCCATATCAAGCATTCTATCGGCTTCATCTAGCACAAGCATATCTAGCTGGTCTAATGAGAGTGTTTGCTCTTCCAAATGCTCTTCAATGCGCCCTGGTGTGCCGACAACAACATGAACTTTTCGTTCTAAAGAGGTAGCCTGAGCACTAAATGGGATGCCGCCACAGACTGTAAGCACTCTGATATTCGGTGTCATGCGTGCTAATTTACGAATTTCTTTGGAGACTTGATCGGCCAATTCTCGAGTTGGGCAAAGCACCAGCGCCTGTACATGATTCGCTTTCAAATCTAGCTTTGATAAAATACCAATGCCAAAGGCCGCAGTTTTCCCCGAGCCCGTTTTCGCTTGGGCAACCACATCTTTGCCATCGAGAATAGGCGGCAAGCTAAGCGCTTGTATAGGGGTCATGCTATCGTAGTTAAGTTGCGCTAGGCTCTGCATTAGGTGCGAGCTAAGGTTTAGAATAGAAAATTTAGGTTGATTCAAGATGTATTGTCCGAAGTTGATAATGCGGTGAGTATAGGCGGTTTCACTCTATAGTCAATTATACAAAGCCTCAGAGCAGCCATCTTGTCTAATTCAGTCAAACTCTGCTCTATAATATTGATAACACCCACAACCCTTCCAATGTTGAAATAGTCAGCGCAACTGGTATTATCAATCTCTAATCAAGAGGGCCAGACATGACGACGAATTCAATCAGCTTAAACGGCGCGCCACTGGGCGCAAAATCGGCCTACATTACTCAGTATGATAGCTCGCTGTTATTTCCCATTCCACGTGCAATTAAACGCCGCGAATTAGGCATAACTGACGCCCCAATCTTCACCGGCTATGACATTTGGAATGCATATGAAGTTTCATGGCTAAACGCCAAAGGCAAACCACAGGTGGCGGTTGCTGAATTCTATATAGATTCAAACTCAATCAATATCATTGAGTCAAAATCATTTAAGCTATATTTAAACTCATTTAACAATACCAAATTTGAAAATTGGAATGAAGTGCAACAACTTTTTGAAAAAGATATCACTGAGGCAGCACAGGGCCAGACAGTGGTTAAGCTCTGTAAACTAGACCACTACAATGGCACAATCATAGCTTCTTTTGAGTCTGAATGTCTTGATGATTTAGAGATTGAATGTGACGAATATGTCACCAACAGCGAATTGCTAGAAGAAGGTGCGAGCGAGCAAGTGTGTGTTTCAGCCTATTCTAATTTGCTTAAATCAAATTGCTTGGTCACCGGCCAACCCGATTGGGGGAGCGTTGAAATAAGCTATGAGGGAAAAGAAATTAACAAAGAAAGCCTTTTAAAATATATTGTGTCGTTTAGAGATCACAATGAATTCCATGAACAATGCGTTGAGCGTATTTTCATGGATATTTTCAATAAATTTAAACCGACAAAATTAACCGTGTTTGCCCGATACACTAGAAGAGGCGGGTTAGATATAAACCCACTGCGCTCTTTAAATCCAGTACAAAACATTGAAAGTTTTAATAACCGGCAAGTGCGCCAATAGCAACTCCTAAGCACCGGACAAATTTAATTGCTGAAAAGCAAATAGCAATTCAACCAGTAATTCTGGTTTTCGGTGCCACAAGTGGTTTGGTCATCAAGCAGCCATAACAACAAGGCTACTTGATGACCAAACAGCCCCCACCTAATTTTTAAAATTATATTTTCGTGACAATTAGACTCCTTTAGCCGTTGCGATGTTAAGAAACTTACGCTACCATTCCACACTTGAACCCTAACGTAAACATTAGTTTTAACCTGGATATGTTTTATGGAAAATATGATGACTCTATTCACCACACTAGCCCGTTATATTGTCATAGCGGTGCTCTCTTTATTCCTACCCTTTTCGATTTTGGCACAAAATAGAATAGTTAATTTATCTATTGCTTATAAGGTGGTGAATTTTACGGGTAAAAAAGTAAAAGCTATTGCCATCAACAATCAAATACCTGGTCCGACCTTACATTTCAAAGAAGGGGACACGGTCACCATTAATGTCCATAATCATATCAATCGCAGTACATCATTGCACTGGCATGGGATCATCTTACCGTGGCGTATGGATGGTGTGCCGGGTGTTTCTCAGCAGCCTATTGCGCCTGGCGGGGTCTTTCATTATCATTTCACCTTACATCAATTTGGGACATACTGGTATCACGCGCACAAAGACTTTCAAGAGCAAGAGGGTGTGTATGGTGCCATGATTATCACCCCAACAAAACCTCGTATTCATTCCAATAAAGATGTTGCTATTGTGTTGTCTGACTGGAGTAATACACGTCCAGAACAAATCTACGCAAACTTAAAAAAAGAAGGTGATTTCTATGCGATTAAAAAACCATTACAACCTTCATTAGCACAGTTTTTCCGCGACTATCATTCTGCCAAAACTCCAGCAGATAAAGACTACATACTCAATGCGTATAAAATGATGCAAACTATGCGCATGAGTATTTATGATTTGAGTGATGTGGCTTACGATGCATTTCTATTGAATGGTCATACCAATAAAAACCCATGGACTAAGCGTGTTAAGGTGGGAGACATCGTGCGACTACGTTTTATCGATGCGGGTGCTAGCAGCATATTCCTGGTTAAAATACCTGGGACAAAATTGCAGGTTGTTGCTGCTGATGGTAATGATGTAAAACCCTATTTCATTAATTCACTTACCATGGCACCAGGCGAAACATTTGATGTACTGATTGAAATCAATAAGAATAAGCCTTATATCCTTTATGGCGAATCAATTGATACGTCAGGCGCTGCCATAGGTGCGCTAATCACTCAGCCAAATCAGGTGGTGGATTATAAAGAGGTAAGGCCATTTCCTAAGCCCAAGCCGATGATGATGCCTCATGACATGCCGATGTCAGACGACGCTCACAGAGGCCATCAAATGAAAAACAGCCCGTCAAGGCATGGCGCTACGCCTTCTATGCCGATGACACCATCAATTTCATCGCCCACTAAATACGACAAATTGGTTTCACTCACTAAAACTAACAATCCGAATTCACCGGTAACCGTCATTAAGATGACACTAGATGGTTACATGGACAGATATGTTTGGTTTTTAAATGGGCTGCCAGAATACGATGCTAAACCGATTATGATCCAACACGGGAAATGGTATCGTCTGGTTTTTCGTAATGACACAATGATGCATCATCCTATGCACATCCATGGCCATTGGTTTATCTTGCGCAATGGTCATGGCGCTTATGACCCAAAATTACACACTATTGATGTACCACCCGGAGCCACAGTGATTGCAGATATGCATGCAGATGCCCATGGGCAATGGATCTTCCACTGCCATAACTTAATTCATATGAAAGCAGGAATGTCGAATATCTTTCGTTATGCAGATACGCCAAAAAGTGAATTTTCTGGGCTCACCGGACATGTCATGCCACGCTGGTATTATGCTAATGAGCTTGATGTAGGCGGAGATTTTTTTCATGATAGCGTGCAGGGATCATTTGAAAATTTCATGGGAACAGATTTTAATAAGCTTGAAATTAATGCTGAAGATATCGAACTGGAAAAGGGTAAAACAACCCATGCTAATGTCGATGTTTTTTATTGGCACTTACTGAGTCAATTTTGGGCGATTAAAGGGGGGATGAATTATGTCTATCGTCCCGCGTACACGCCCTATGTGCAGCCTGGTATAGGTATTGAAGGTTTAATGCCTTATTTTGTTGATACTAACATCCGAAGTTATTGGTATGACGATAGCTTAAAACTTAAGGCGGAGTTTTCACGCGATACACAATTAACCCATCATGTCTTTTTACGATTAGCGATGGAGGGAGTTTTTGCCTCCAAAACGGTAGCCAAAGATGAAATTGGTAATGGCTTAAATAGTTTGGAATGGGCGGTACGTCCGTACTATCAATTAAATCCAAATTTAGCGGTGTATATTGAGTACCAGCATACACAACATTACGGCGTACAAAAATCATTATTAGCGGAAGAAAATGAAGCCACAATTGAAGACCGCTATAATGTTGGTCTGTCATTATTGTTTTAGGATACATGAATGGATTATTATAAAATTGGTGAGCTAGGCAAATTAACTGACAATACTATTGTTACATTACGCCATTATGAACGGCTTTGTTTGCTGGGCAAGATCAAGCGTAGTCCAGGCGGTTTTCGCCTTTACTCTGAAGACACCATCAGCCGGGTTAATTTTATTAACAATGCAAAGCGAGTCGGTTTTGATTTAGCTGAAATCAAAGAGCTTTTTGCTTTACAATCAAAAAAAGCTCCCAGTATCCGGGTTAAGGAAAAAACACAAAAAAAGATTTTGGAAATTGAGCAGAAGATTGAAACATTAACCTCAATTAAAAAAATACTGAGTACTTGGGAAAAAGCTTGTGATGGGAAAATGCCTATCGAAAAATGTCCCATTTTACAAAATCTAAAGACGACATTAATCAAGCAATAGCTTAAATTATTGGCGCCATTTCTGCCGTTGGCGTCCATTTCTTTTGTTTCGTTAAACCAAGTTTAAAAGGCTTTGTTGGAGCCCGCGAATTTTTTACAGTTAATTCATACACTTAGGTTTTCCCCATGTCCCAAGCCGAGCTTCTTGTTCTTATTTTAAAGCTTTAATGTTCAGTTAATCTAGCAATGCTATAATTCTAAATATAAAAATAATAATAAAGAGCTAAAGCTTATGTCATATCGACTCATAGAAGAGGGTAATACTCGCCTCGCCCAAGCTGAAATGCCAATCAATCCAGGGGTTAATTTTTCTGTGGGTGACATTATCTTTCGTACGCCTGAAACTGGCGGATTGCCGCATCGCATTGTTAAAATCAGAAAAATAGTTCATCGCCAAGAAGACACCTTAGTTTACGTCACCTTTTGTACCGACATGAAATATGTCGAACTTTATAGCCAACCATCGGTCTTTGGCGCTTTAAATAATTCTTATATTATCTATGCGAACGCAAGTAAGCCATTAGCTTGTGTAATAAACAACTTGCAACAAAACCAACAAATAATGACAGGTAGCTTTGAGCATACCATAGACACTCTTTGCTGGGATTTAAGAAATCCTAAAAGCACTAAAGTTTTCGCTTTTGTTAGCCAACCAAAGCGGCAAGACAATATGTTAGAACGAATAGAAAATAAGCAGAAAATCGCTTCTTTTTATGACCAAGATTTTGTAGCCTCTAGCTCTAAGCAAACAACAAAGCGACATTTTACAAAGCTGCAATATAACGACAGCAGCCAGGTGCGCAAAAAAATTGCCGCATTCCGCAAAGCGCGTAAAATAAGCATGTCCTTGCGTATGCGAAAATCCACCAATTTACAACGAACCAGCAGCCATAAACAAAAACTTCGTGCAAGCACAAACATGGGATTATCGCTGTTACCCATCATCATGGAATTTGTAAACTTTCCCGGTATTGGAACAATTTTTCGTGGTGTGATGTCAAAAATAAATAAGAACACTCGGGCAAGGTTTGTAAGCGAAGACTTAAAAATACTAGCCAACGAAAGCAGTCAGCCACTCGATAAAATGGATGCTGCCACACAATATACCGGCTCTGAGTTCATGAAAAATTTAGCCTTTATCTACTGGGATGCGATGCAAGCATTTCAAGATATTAACCTACAAGTGGTACCCGGAAAGAAAAGGCTAAGTGATCGAGACTTCGCAAAATATGAAGCTCAAATCTTACAGTGGTATAGCCTACGTGAAGAAGGCTATGAGTATATTGAGTTTTTGAAAAGCATGGTTAACACCATGGGTCAAGATTTCGAGAATATGGATGAGTTATTAGCTGGGCATGTGCACCGATATACTCAGCACACCCCATCTAAAAGGGTTTTTAGTTCTCAGCCCATGCTTACAATCTCTAATGCTCCGCCTATGACTGCAACTGCTGCATAACACATGATCGCCACTGGCCGAGGCTTCGATAGCAGAAAAACTCGTGGCCAAATCAGTGTTCAGGCTTTCGTAGCTGTTGGTGTTTTTTGCAACATTGATAAATAACGGGCTGGGGTAAATAAAATAACCCTTAGTTTTGACCGCATCGTCTTTAATGTCTGGCGTGATAACCTCATCGTTAAGGTCGGCGTAATGAATACTCTCGTCATCGGCCTCAGTATAAAGGGCCAAATTTCGCTAATAAAGCGGTAAGACAGAGTGCAAAGGACATATTGTTTGAATATCCCAGCCATCGACTGAGCCGCGCACATCGTTCGCAATAGCGCAGATTTGGCGCTGAAGGGCGGCACGTTGTTGATTATTTGTCATGCAGTGGTCCCTGTTTTAATTCGTTTACTGAGTGTCTGATGTTCGCCCATCATTCGGATGCGAAGATAACCGCGAATCCACTGGCAAACCTCTAATTTTTGGTTTTAAAAATAGCACCCGAGCATAGCATTAATAATACATTTTCTATGTAGGTTAGGCGCTAAAGATTAGAACGTGTGGAGCTCACACCCCGGCACCTCCGTTATAGCTGATAATCTTTATTATCGGCTACATCTCAATAACCGTCCTTAACGTCCTCAACGTGTAGAATCTGACTGTTTTTCAGTCAATTACACATTTATGAGG
Organism: Gammaproteobacteria bacterium; assembly: GCA_034112285.1. Taxonomy (GTDB): domain Bacteria; phylum Pseudomonadota; class Gammaproteobacteria; order JABDGN01; family JABDGN01; genus JAWUVP01. The sequence continues at coordinate 130 of JAWUVP010000056.1, read as the reverse complement.
ACTATAGCTATGAAATTACAACGCATAATACTATCTGATAATCAGCCTGCTTGGTTGGTCATCGATTCTGAGTTTAAACCTGTTTTACCCGTAACTGAGTTTATTCGTTACTTAGTTAACACAGAAAAAA
>JAWUVP010000055.1:0-7819 GCA_034112285.1 Gammaproteobacteria bacterium | reverse complement strand
GCTTATTCCAATCATTATTTAGCACTTCCATGGCAAATAAAACGCGGCGATGCACGGGTTTTAACCCATCCCGCACATCGGGTAATGCACGGCCGACGATCACGCTCATGGCGTAGTCGAGGTAAGATTGTTTAAGTTCTGCTTCGAGGCTTATTTGAATGGTTTCTGCGGCAAATTCGGCCATTGGGTGGTGGTCCTTTTGGGCTTTAAAATAAGGCGCAATTTTAGCATATTTATGGGGGATCCACTAGGGATTTACAGGGGGGATTTTCTGCTCATTTAAGCCCTCCCCTTGAGGGGAGGGGCCTATAAAGATGTTATTCTGGTGTAGCCGATAGCGATTTAGCGTTTGAAGCATTAGCTTGAGAGTCTCTCGCATTTTTCGAGTTTTTAGTAGTAGTCGACGGTGTGGGCGTTGATAGAGAAGATTTTTTTGAAAGAGAGTGAGTCCCATCATTCAGAGGAAAAGTCGACTTATTAATCTCTGCAATCATACGGTTGATCGACGACACGCGTTTTTTCTCAGGTATTTTAGTCTTGGGTGACTGGGTAACAAGAGATTGTAATGACTTCAGTTTGGTCACAAATTTAAGCGAATCACCATATTTATGGACCTGTTTTAATAAGGTGTTCACCTGCGTGCTGGTTACTGCACCATCGTCTAAGGCAAGTGTAGCGATTGCACCCAAATTATTTGCCATGGCACTACTGGTGGGAGTACTGCTCGCAATAGTTTTGTAGATTTTCAAAACGGTAGCCGGAGAAAGCGCTAGGGAGGAATGATCGGCAAGACTACCCAATTCCGACATACTGCTGGCAAAATTGGCATTCGTACTATCTGCTATAATTTTACGAGCTATCTCTGATATAACCTTAGTGTCTGATAGGTAAGATTTTTTCAATGTTATGCCAAGAGCCCACAGTTCAACAGCACGATCGCCATTGTTTGGAGTAGAATTGAAGTTAGCAATGAGCTTCGTTAAATTCATTCTTAACTCCGGAGATGATGGTTGTATTGCTAACGCACCAAGTCCAACCATAGCTAATGCCACAGCTTGACTATTCCCTTGTTTCTTTATTGTATTCAGAATACTTAGCATTTCAGAACGACTTACAGTCCCACGCCCATAACCAATCTCAACATTCATAAAGGAGGACATCGATTCCTTCAAATAGTTTATCGGTGATATACCTGACTTCGTCACCGCTGCCGAAGCACTAAATAGAAATAATGAAAGACTGCAAATAACCAGCCCTGGGATGAATTTAAACATGCTACCTCCTTGTAACGATTTCAAGATGAATTAAACTCAATTATAGCAGTTTTCATCACTTTTGCAGCCATCATTTTGCCCTCTCAATCTCGCTCAGGCATGCTATAATCGGCGAATGCAAAATACTGAACAAACCGAACTAGCCAAATTCACAGCCATCGCCAGCACCTGGTGGGACCGTGATGGTGATTTTAAAGCCCTACACGACATTAACCCACTGCGTCTAGACTTCATTAACCAATATGCGCCTTTAGCCGGTAAAAAAGTGTTAGATATCGGCTGTGGTGGCGGCATTTTAAGCGAAGCCATGGCGGCATTAGGTGCTACGGTTACCGGTATAGACATGGCCGACGCTGCGCTTGATGTAGCCAAATTACATTTGCTCGAAAGCGGCCAACAAGTGGATTACCAGCTCAGCACTGCTGAAGCTTATGCAAGCGAACATGCTGGGCAATTTGATATTGTCACCTGCCTGGAGTTACTAGAGCATGTTCCTAATCCAGCCCCTGTTATTGAAGCCTGCGCGCAATTAGTTAAACCTGAGGGCGCGGTGTTTTTGTCAACCATTAACCGCAACCCCAAAGCTTATGTGCATGCGATTATTGGCGCGGAATATATTTTAAAGCTGCTTCCCAAAGGCATGCATGACTACGCTAAATTTATTAAGCCATCCGAAATGGCACGTTGGGCACGCGCCTCAAATTTGCATTTGCAGCAACTTAAAGGCTTGGGCTATAACCTCTTTGATAAACAATATTCTTTAAACGATGATGTTAGCGTTAACTACTTAACTTATTTTAGGAAAACACCCGATGAGTAAAACTGTTTTATTTGATCTCGATGGCACCTTAATTCACACCGCGCCAGATTTTGTACACATTGTTAATGAAATGTGTGCCGCACGCGGCTTGCCCGCTGTTGATGCTGATGCTTTTACTGCCCAAATTGCGCGCGGTAGTGCGAATATGGTGCAGCATGCTTTTGACTTAACAGAAACCGATGCGCTATACGAAGCTACACTTAATGAATTCTATCAAGAATACCTCACTAAAATGGGCGAGCATGCTGAGCTGTTTACCGGTATTGCGGAGCTGCTTGCGCAATTCACTAAAAATGATATTACTTGGGGCGTGGTCACGAATCGTAAGCTTGATTTTATTCCTAAAATTTTACAGCAATTTGGGCTGTATGATCTCAGCCAATGTATTGTGGGCTCTGATTCAACGCCACATCGTAAGCCTCACCCTGGGCCGTTGTTATATGCCATTGAGCAATTAGGCGTGCCGAGTAAAGATTGCTATTACGTGGGTGATTTTCCAACTGATATTGAAGCGGCTAAAGCTGCGGGCATTGCTTCTATTGCGGTGACGTGGGGTTATCATGATGGGCTTGATACTTTGCGGGCTGCGGAGCCGGATTATTTGGTGGATGAGGCTGATGAGATTTTGGAGATTATTCTACAATAAGATCTGGGGGGGTAGGCTTTGTGGGCGCGATGAACGCCACCTTTTCAAGCCACGCCGTGAATACATCCCTGTAGGCTCCGCGCCGGCGTCCTGCCGGCGAGGGGCTTGAAAAGGTAGCATTCATCGCGCCCGCAAAGCCTGTGTGGGACGGAGTGAGAAGGAGCTCGCTGCGCTCGACTGAATTTGGATTTTTTGGTGAGGGGATGGCCGGCTGGATCTCTTTATTATCTCGGCACTCGCCACGATAAATAAATTCTACATTTTTTTTTGAGGTTTGATTCTATAAAGAAGGTTGTTTGGCGTTTTTAGTCAATCCCAATTTTCTAAAATACAATGTTATTCAGAAGATTGACCTGTGCCTATGGTGCGCGGCCTATGGCCTCACAATAGTGATAAAACCCTTTAAAAGTAAAAAAGTTGAGTGCAGCTCACTCATCTTTTTCAAGAAGCAAGGCGACAAAGAAAAAATAAAAATAGTCGAGCGTAGCGAGCTCCTTCTCTCACCCGACCCCACAGGCTTTGCGAGGTGTGATGAATGCTACCTTTTTAAGACCCTCGCCGGCAGGACGCCGGCGCGGAGCCTACAGGGATGTATTCACGGCGTGTCTTAAAAAGGTGGCGTTCATCACGCCCCCCAGCAAAGCCACACCCCAAGCTATTAACCTTGTTCAACATCCTTCATAGTCAATTTAATGCGACCTTGACGATCAACTTCCAATACTTTCACGTTAACGTCTTGGCCTTCGTTTAGCATGTCGTTTACATCATTTACACGGTCATGACAGATTTGTGAAATATGCACCAAGCCATCTTTACCTGGTAACACGCTAACAAACGCACCAAAATCCATAATCTTCATAACTTTACCGCTATAAATTTTATCAATTTCAACGTCTGCAGTAATTTCTTCAACACGGCGCTTAGCTTCTTCAGCTGCAGCACTGTCAACAGCGGCGATGGTAACCATACCTTCGTCACTAATATCCATAGTTACGCCCGTTTCTTCCGTTATAGCACGAATCACACAACCGCCTTTACCAATCACGTCGCCAATTTTGTCTGCGCCGATTTTCACATTAATAATGCGCGGTGCATGCTCAGAAATTTCTTCACGTGGTGCGTCTAATACCGCATTCATTTTACCTAGAATGTGTATACGTGCATCTTTAGCTTGGTTTAAAGCAATTTGCATAATTTCTTGGGTGATACCTTTAATTTTGATATCCATTTGTAAAGCCGTAATACCGTCAGCCGTACCCGCTACTTTAAAGTCCATGTCACCTAAGTGATCTTCGTCACCTAAAATGTCAGTTAACACTGCGAAGCGTTCGCCGTCTTTAACAAGACCCATTGCAATACCCGCTACTGCACCTTTAGTCGGCACACCAGCATCCATTAATGCCATGCTTGTACCACAAACACTGGCCATTGAGCTTGAACCGTTTGATTCAGTAATTTCAGATACCACACGTAAAGTGTAAGGATATTCTTCCATTGAAGGTAGCACCGCTAAAATAGCGCGCTTAGCTAAACGACCATGACCAATTTCACGACGCTTAGGGCTGCCAACGAAACCACATTCGCCGACACTGTATGGAGGAAAGTTATAATGCAACATGAAGCTATCACGTGCTTCACCAGCAATTGTATCTAGAATTTGCGCATCACGCTCAGTTCCTAACGTAGCCGCCACAATCGCTTGTGTCTCACCACGCGTAAATAACACTGAACCATGCACACGAGGTAGAACGCCAGTACGGATAGTAATAGGACGCACCGTTTTTGTGTCACGACCATCAATACGTGGTTGGTTATCTAAAATGCGTCCGCGCACAATGTCTTTTTCTAAGCTTTTAAACTCTTTATTCACATCATCGGCGCTGTAAGCGGCATTTTCATCAGCACATAATTGCGCTAACACTTCGCTATGTGCGTTGCTAATGGCTTCACTACGCACTGTTTTTTCTGCGGTGCTAAAGGCACTTTCTAAGTTTGTTTTAGCAATGTTAGCCACTTTAGCTTGTAAGTCAGTATCAACAGCAGGCGCGTTCCATACCCATTTTTCTTTGCCCGCTTCGGCCGTTAATTCTTTAATCATGCTGATGACGGCTTGCATTTGTTCGTGACCATACATCACTGCACCTAACATGGTGTCTTCAGATAATACTTTTGCTTCAGACTCAACCATTAATACGGCGTCTTCGGTACCGGCAATCACTAAATCAAGATCAGATTCTTTTAATTGCGTGCGGCTAGGGTTTAATACAAAGTTGTTATCAATGTAACCTACACGTGCAGCACCAATTGGGCCATCGAAAGGTATGCCAGAAATAGACACAGCAGCTGAGGCACCAATTAACGCGGCGATATCCGCATTCACTTCAGAGTCAGATGACATAACCGTAGCAATAATTTGCACTTCGTTTTTAAAGCCTTCTGGAAATAATGGGCGTAATGGGCGGTCAATCAAACGACAGGTTAATGTTTCGTTTTCACCTGGACGGCCTTCGCGCTTAAAGAAACCACCTGGAATTTTACCGGCAGCATAAGTTTTTTCTTGGTAGTTAACGGTTAGTGGAAAAAAGTCACGACCTGGGTCTGCTTGTTTTTTGCCTACAACAGTGACTAACACCACGGTGTCATCAAGACTAACTAGCACGGCGCCAGTGGCTTGACGGGCGATTTCGCCGGTCTCTAGTGTTAAAGTATTGTCACCGTATTGAATGGATTTTTTGATAATGTTCACGTCAGAACTCCTTAATGATAAATATAAAAAAGCCCCATGACTTCATGGGGCGCTAAGACTGATTACTTACGTAAATTTAATTTTTCAATTAAGTCACGGTAGCGTTGTACGTTTCTACCTTTAAGATAGGTTAACAACTTGCGACGTTTATTAACTTGACCGATTAAACCACGACGTGAGTGAAAATCATGCTTATGCTCTCGCATATGCTCGGTCAGTTCTTTAATGTTTGCAGTGAGTAAAGCGACTTGTACTTCAGGTGAACCTGTGTCGTTTTCATCACGCTTGAATTCTTCAACGATTGCTTTTTTTGCAGTATTTACTAATGCCATTTGTATCTCCTAGTAGTTGTTAGACACCCAACTCCACGCTAAGTTCAATGGCAGATAGACTAGCCTGTAGTGGGTCAAAGAATGCGCATTCTACACGCTCTGCAGGCGGATAACAAGCGCTGAAAACAATATGCTATACTCCGCTGATGCAGGTACCAAACAAAAGATTTCAACCTAAATATTGGCCCATTTACCTTACAATGGGGTTCATGTGGCTAATGAGCAAGCTGCCTTTTCGTCTTATGCTAGGCGCCGGCCACTTGCTGGGCAGCATTGTTGGTAAATTTGACACTAAAAACAATAGGTTAATACTTAGAAACCTAGAACTGTGCTACCCCAAGCAATCACTGGCCTGGCGTAAAGCCCTGGCGCTGCGATGCTGGCAAGCCCATGCCATGGCGGGCTTTGAAACGGCGATGGGCTGGTGGGGCTCGCCTAAAAAGCTCCAAAAGCTGCTAACCGTTGAAGGCGCACACCATCTTGAGCAAGCGGTGCAATCTGAACACGGCGTGATGTTAATTACCGCACATTTTACCTGTCTTGAGCTGTTAGGGACGATGTTAGCGTTATTAACGCCTTATAGTTCAACGGCAAAACATTTGCGCAATCCCGTGGCAGATTATGAAATCAACCGCGTGCGGTGTCGGCATTTGTTAACCACGTTGTTTCCAGAGAATATTAAGCGGGTGCATAAGCGCTTGCGCATGGGTGAAACCATTACCTTTTTGCTCGACCAAGATTATGGCCGCAAAGGCAGTGTTTTTGCGCCTTTTTATAATGTTGCCACCGCCACCACGATGGCCATGTCACGCATTGCTAAAACGACTCAGAGCCAGGTTATTCCGATGTTTTTTGTGCGTAACAAAGACAATAAAGGCTATACGCTCAAATTCATGCCCGCACTGGATAATTATCCTTCAGATGATCCCGTTGCGGATGCCACGCGTTTTAATGCTTTGGTAGAAGAAGTGGCTAGAGATTATCCCGAGCAATACGGCTGGACCTATAAACGTTTTAACACGCGCCCTGAGGGTGAGCCTAAAGTGTATGATTGATAAAACGCACTGCGCTTAACTGCTGCTCGGCACTCACATTGGCAATGCCTATAAACTCTTCGCCCAGCATAATGCAAACATTGCCCTCTTTGTGATTTGGGCAAGGTAATTTGTCACCATTGCGCAAACGAAACACACTCGCGCTTTCTAAATTTAAGATGGGGTAAGGAAACAAAGCCGCACTTAAAGGCAGCAGTAAATGATCTAACTCAGCAAATTGCTCTTCATCACGCAGGCTATCTAAAACATCAATTGTATACATGGGTTGCTTCGATAAATTGGCAACCCCGATACGGCGTAAAACAACCACGTGCGCGCCACAATCCAGCACTTGGCCAATATCGTCAACAAGGTTGCGAATATAGGTGCCTTTACTGCAGGATACCGTTAAGCTAAATTGTGCACTGCTGCTATCAAAATTATCTAAACGACATTCATGAATAGTTACTTTGCGGGGTGGGCGTTCAACTTCAATGCCTTGGCGGGCCAGCTTGTACAAAGGCTGCCCTTTGTGTTTTAAGGCTGAATACATAGAAGGGATTTGTTCAATCGGGCCGCGAAACTGTGTTAAGCAAGCTTCAAGATTTTCGGCGTTAACATGGCTTGCATCTTTTGTGGCAACGGCTTCGCCTTCTGCGTCGCAAGTTGTGGTGCGCACACCTAACTGGGCGGTAAATTGATAGGTTTTATCGGCATCTAATAAAAATTGTGAAAACTTGGTGGCTTGGCCAAAGCAAAGAGGCAACATGCCGGTAGCTTAGGGATCTCAGCTGCCCGTATGGCCCGCTTTTTTCGCGAAATAAAGGCCTTTAACTTGCTGTAACGCTCTATTAGAGGTTATGCCGTCTGGCTTATCTAATAACAAAATACCCGTCAGTTCACGACCACGGGCCGCACGCTTACCCATGCTAGCTATTCACCGTCAGTCGTGTTGCTTTTTTTCTCA
>JAWUVP010000054.1:0-11767 GCA_034112285.1 Gammaproteobacteria bacterium | reverse complement strand
TTAATGCAATAAGGTAAAACAAGATTAAATTGATTTTGGTATAACTTTTAACCCAAAACTTTACACGGTGGCGAATACTCTTCTGATGCATCGTTAATCCTTGTTAATCATTGCGCGAAATTTTAGCAGATCCGTATTAATTAGCAATGAAATGTTCAGCGCATAATGCAGCAATATATGCTGTCTGCAAAGCCTGCTAGAGTGAGAGCGAACGCCGCGCGAGTGCTTTTTATTTTTTTTCGTCGCTGAAAATAGGGGCGGGAGAAATGTGAATTGTAGCGAGAAGCATTGCGATGCGGCCACCCCATAGAGGAGGTTTAATTAATATTAGACTTTGTTTAGGTTCATCTCTTTGGAAACACTATATCGCAATTAAATTTGAAATATAGCGCTTCGCTCAATCTCGATAGCCAGGTTATCTTTCAAGCAGTTGAAGCACTGTCTGCTTTATCATGATTGTTTTACTTGATTTTGAAGCGCATACACCCTTGAGTTTTTATGTGTAGCGTTGCAAAACTAAAATGTGTAGAATATAAAAAAATAATAGTGATGAAAAATAATCTTATGTACACTCCCAACATTTATATATTAAATGCATCTCCCAAAGCTGGCACAACCAGCTTGTATGCGCGTTATAAAACCGGGATATTCCATCCGGGGGGGCCTACAGAAGCGTTGATCAATGAAGCAACAACAGAGATAAATTATCCATCAGGTAGGCGAATTCTGAGAGCTCATCTTTTTCAACAAACTCCGGCTATCATTGCTACCCGCAATCTTAGTCTTCCAGACGGTACAAAGATGGATGCTGGTATATTCGTGGTTGATATCTCAAATTCAGCAACGTTTAAACAGATTGACAGCCTCCTGGCGCTCGATTTTTTTGGCGACCGTCACGCTGCTCCAGTTTATTTAATAATAAATAAGTGTGATTTATTAACTGATCCGCGGGTAAGCGAAGCCGATCGTAAGGCGATGCAATTTAATATTAATGTATTGACGTCTATCGCAGAGAAACATCGTAGAATTAAAGCTGTTTCTAGAGTTTCGGCTATAACGAGTCTGATTACTGAAGATGATGGTCTGGCGCATTGGCAAGATTGTATGGAGGTGTTTTCGAGTATTGCGGACCACGCCGTCAACCCACCGAGAACAAATGAGCAGCCTGCTGCTGCCGCTCCAAGCTTTTTGGATAGAATGATGCCAGTGGGCCCTCAGACTTTTTTTGCTGGAAAGTATAAGCACTATACTTTTGATTTGGGATCAGTCAATGGACTACCTCCGGGCCAACTCGTAGCGCCTTCAGCACCTCCGCGTCCGCCCGCAGCTGCTCAAGCATTTCCATGCTCACCTCCACCAAAGCCTTCAGCACCTCCAGCACCTTCAGCCTCGCCTCCGCGTACAACTACTGAATCAGATATATTCTCGTCGCCCGTAATGGTTTCACCCCAACCCCGAGCTAGAGCTGCTCAAGACATTCCATTCTCGCCGCTCGCAATGGTTCCGCGCCACTCTATAACTGTAGAGGCTCAAAGGGCCATGGAAGGTCAGCCTAGATGTGATTTTAACTATTATCTACTACCAGTATCTACCCAAGCTGGCACCTCTCGCTTGCTTGCGCGTTATATAGAGGTGGGGGCAATGCCCAATGCCCCCATAGAAGAGCGGAGTTATAAACCGAGCGGAATTAAGACACTGCAGCAAGGTGATAAAGAGTCGCAGGTTCAGTTTATTCAAAACCTCACAGTACTTAATGCTTGGCAGTTGGTTGTGGCCCCACGCGGTGAAAAGATTGATGCTATTCTATTAGTGGTTGATATCTCAAATCGCGCATCTTTTACGCAGATTGATCAGCTCCTGACGCAAGATGTGCTTAATGACCATCAAGTTGCCCCCGTTTATTTAATGCTAAATAAGTGTGATTTACTAACTGAGTCGCGGGTAGGCCCAGCCGATCATGAGGCGATGAAATTTAATATTGTTGAACTGATGTCTATCGCAGGGAATCATCGTAGAGTTAAGGGTATTTTTAGAGTTTCGGCTATAGCTGATGAGATTGTTAAAGACAGAGGTTTTGATCTTTGGCAAGATCGTGAGCAGGTGCTATTGAGTATTATCGACGATGCAGGCAAGCCACCGGGAGCAAGCCCGCCACCCGCTCCTGTCACCCAAAGCTTTTGGGGCAGGGTTAAGGAAATGACGCAAACCGGCAAGCAGATTTTTTTTGGTGGTTCTACTTTTCGTTTAAGAAAGAAATGTTCCCCAACTTTTTCTGGTGGTGCATATAGGGCCTATTCTTTTGCTCCGGGCTCAGTAGGTAGAGCAGTTCCACCCGCAGCTGCTGCAGCTGAAAACGTCTGTGCGATATGCATGGATGCAGAAAAAACTCATCTATTTATACCATGTGGTCATCAGTGTGTATGTGTGGACTGTCAGGGCGCCATACTGGCTCTGCCAGCGGGCGATAAAAAATGTCCAATCTGCAGGGCTCAAGTCATTGATTCTGTACAAGTTTTTAACTCTTAAACATTATTCCCACAAACACAAGCTGGTTTAGGCTTCAATAAAAAGTTAATCAACGCTAAACTAGCTTGGCGAACCCTTGCTCTATAACATCATTTTTATACCCGCAATGATGTTTCATATCATGATTTAACGCCAATACATTCCAGCAATAAACCTCTGTCATACTCAATCCTGTAACGAGGTGAGACATGATGCAATCTGCTAGCCATACTATTAAACAGATTTTAGCCAAGCTTGACGCCAAGGTGGCGTGCCAGCGAATGCCTTAGGGGTGAATGCGTATTAGTACATTTCGGGTTTATCGGCCTTAAAATTACAATTAAACCAGCGCGATCAATTAGATTGGCAGCGTTTGCGTGAGAGCGAGAGTTCGCATTTTCATGTCTAGTGTTACCGCAAGTGTTACCGCAAGTGTTAATGAATAGCCATTATGAAAAACATATAGTTTTGCAACGTCAGTTTTATAACGATGAAATAAGGGTGTGGGGTAATGCGAGTTACACTTATGGCGCTGTGTATATACGCTGCTTTAGCAAAACCGGCTGGTTTTTAGATGCCACCGGCATTCCCAACGCGCACGTACTTCGGTGTTGTTAATGTCTTGCTGCTTTAGTTGCTCGCTATAATCGTTATCAATATACAGCGTTAACGGCAGATCAATCAGTATCAATAGCAGGCAGATAAGGAAAAACATTTTGCTAAAGAAGCTGTGTTTTTTGGGTGTTGTGCTCATCTTGGCAAGGACAGCATGAGTGCAAAATTTGCCCAAGTTTGAAATGCGATGGGTATATTAAGTGGATTGATTAGCTAAAGATGGGGTTGTGCTGGATTCTATGCAATAATCCGCTTGAATTTTTAAGGAGTTTCTTGGTATGCGCCCCGTATTTTTCCTGGCCCTTCTACTAGCCTGCACCTGTAACGCTGCACCGAGTAAAGATTTATGGGATTTTTGGCAGACTCACGATGTGAATTCGACACAGACAGTGCAAAATATTGCCTGGACGCAATTTCTACGTCAATACGTGCATGAAAATAAGCAAGGCGTTAATTTAGTCGCCTATAGCAAGGTGGGCCAAACGGGCAAGGCAAAACTGGCAAAGTATTTAACCTATTTGCAAGGCATTAATATTCACCTTTATAATACCGAGCAGCAAGAAGCTTACTGGATTAATCTTTATAATGCCGAGACAGTCGAGCTTATTTTGCAACATTTTCCGGTGAAAAGTATTTTAGATATCAATATTTCTCCTGGTTGGTTTGCCCGTGGCCCTTGGGATGCCAAAGTGCTAACGATTGAGGGCCAGAAAATCAGCTTAAATGATATTGAGCATCGCATTTTGCGCCCAATCTGGCATGACAATCGTATTCATTACGCGTTAAATTGCGCCTCATATAGTTGTCCTAATCTACAACGCCAAGCGTATGCAGCCAAAAAATTAAACGCTATGCTAGATAAAGCGGCAGAAGCCTATGTCAATAGTTACCGCGGAGCACATTTTGAAAATGGTAGCTTAATGCTTTCAAAAATTTATGATTGGTATCAAGTGGATTTTGGTGGCAATGAAAAAGGTGTGATTCAGCATTTAGCGCTTTACGCTAAGCCCGCATTGAAACTTAAATTAGCCAAGATTGTTAGTGTCAGTGGTTATAATTATAATTGGAACTTAAACGGAGAATAGTATCACCATGTCTAAATTAATAAAAAACACCCTAATAAGCCTGGCTTGTTTAGTGATTGCCGACTTTATTTTATTTCGCTGGTTAGATCTTCCCATCGCCACTTTTTTTCATCGTGCTAGCCATGGCGCTTATTCTTGGTTTGGTTACCATGTGGTATACCCCTTGTTTTTATCGCCGCTGTGGTGCAAAATTTGTTTGAGTATTTTTGTTGTTGGAATAATTTTACATTTCATGATAAAAAATAAATTTATTGGTCGCAGTATCGTGTTTTTTTCGTTGGCCTATTTAGTATCGTTTGGTGCTACGCTTGTGCTTAAAATGTTACTGGGGCGTTATCGTCCGGAGTTATATTTTAGCAAGCATCTTTATGGCTTTCATTATCTAACAGCCGTACATAACTTCATGTCAATGCCGTCTGGCCATGCCACTGCTATTTTTGCCCTATTAATGGGCTTGGCGCGCATCATCAAGCAACGTGTGGTAACGGCAGGGTTGTTTATTATTGCTTCCGTTTGTGCCTTTAGCCGCGTGGTGATTGGCGCGCATTATCCAAGCGACGTACTCACTGGTGCCGTAGTGGCACTATTAAGCCTTTACTGGGTGGCCTATCTTATGAACTATCGGCAAGCCCGAGCTTAGCTTGTAGAGTCAGTATGGTAGGGCTAAGTTGCTACATTTTTTTTAATAAACATTTGGTGTAAGTTAATTTATTTAAATCGGCGACGTTTTCTCCGGGCGATTCTACAATGATAATTTCTTGCGCTAAAGCGCTAAAATCAGCTCGAAAATGCACGCTACTTTTTAGTACTAACAAATCAAATGCATTGGCCTCTAAACCTAAGTGACGAAATACGGCTTGGTCTGCCGCCTGCATTTTTTTGCTGGAGACTAGCAAGCTAATGCCGCGATATTCTAATAAAGCCATAGGCCCTAAGTTGATGTGAAAGTCTTTATAAAAATCTCCGGTTCCCACAAATTGGCCATCGGTTAACCTTTTTAAGGTTACCCTGCCAGTAAAGGCATCGCCAAGCGTTAATTCAAAGCAATCTTCTATGTTATGTTGCGCAGCTATGACCACGGCTTGTGGGTCACAAATAATGGCGACTGCTGCATTTTGAATGTTATTGGCGAGCAGGCAATTAAAAATGCCCATGGTGTTGGCGGTGCCGCCACAGCCAGAATTGTCTTGCGTGTCGGCAAAAATAAACGTGTTACCCAGTTGATGCTGCGCTTTAAAATAATCAACGGCTTGCTGTTCGCTATAAAGCTGTGTGGCAAAATTTGCTTGTTGCTGCTCAATAAAATGGGTCAACTGTTGTACTGCCAGCGTGGCATCGGCACCATAACCCAACACGGTAGGGCTGGTGTAAGCGGTGTCTGAAGTGGGAAAACAAGGGTTAAATGACAATAATACGTCATGGCTAGATTCTAACTGTGCAAGTTGTGTGTAAATATCTAAGCAAGGCATGGTGAGGGTGCATTGCGCGGTGAGTGGAATTAAAAAGGGTAAACGTTGTAGCGCTTTGGCCGGTTTTTTATCTGTGGCTAATAATGGCAACAGTGCTTTTGCTGCACGCTTGCCAGTTAGCGCCATATCAACATGCGGGTAGGTGCGATATGACACAGTAATATCGCTTAATAAAAAAGTGCGCTCACTGACGTTGGCATGCAAGTCGTGTGAAACAACAATGGGCAACGTTGGCCCAACTTGATTGCGAATGCGTTGTAGTAATTCGCCTTCGCCATCATCTAGATGTTCGCAGACCATGGCGCCATGTAAATCTAAATACAAGGCATCTATCTCACCGCAGTGTTGTAAGTCATCTAAAATATAATTAACTAATGTTTCATAAGCCTCACGCGTAACATAGCCTGAAGGCTGCGCATTGGCCCAAGTAAGCGGCACGAGTTCTACCCCTTGTATGGCTTGTATAAAGCCACTGCTGGGCATGTTGCCTTGTGCAAAGGCGGTAAAAAAAGCGTCACCGCGGGTTAGGCCAGGCCAATGGTCGGCGGTGATGAAATCATTTAACGTGGTGGGCGCCTTGGCAAACGTATTGGTTTCATGGTGTAAACCTGCCATGGCTACACGTTTCATAGAGTGCCCTTAAGCGCGTTGTTGAAAATATCGGTAAAATCTTCGGTGGTTAGGCTGCGTGGGTTACCGCCAGTAGAAGGGTCGGCCATGGCTTGCTCAACAATGTTTTCTAGGTGCAAGTTATCAACATCTAAGGCAGAAAGTTTTGTGGGAATTTGCATTGCGGTTGATAATTCTAAGATCCAATTGATTACCGCATCGGTTGAGGCCGTGGGTAAATCTAAATGCTGACACAAGGTTTGCATTTTTGACTCTATTTCAGGCTGATTGAAACGCAACACATAAGGCATGAACACCGCATTTAACAAACCATGGTGGTGATCATAAATGGCGCCCACAGGGTGTGACAATGAATGCACCGCCCCTAAGCCTTTTTGAAATGCAGCACCACCCATGATGGAGGCCGCCATTAAGTTGGCGCGTGCGGTTAAGTTTTGGCCATCTTGATAGGCGAGTAATAAATTTTCTTTAATTAAGCGCAAACCTTCTAAGGCAATGCCATCGGCCATGGGGTGAAAACCAGGCGCACAAAATGCCTCTAAATTATGTGCCAACGCGTCCATGCCGGTGGCCGCGGTTAAAAAGGCGGGTAGGCTGGCGGTGAGCTTGGGGTCGGCAATCACTAAGTTAGGAATCATTTCGGGGTGAAAAATAAAGCGTTTTTGATGGCGTGTTTCATCAATAATGACCGCTGCGCGACCGACCTCAGAGCCTGTGCCGGCGGTGGTGGGCACGGCAATTAACGGCACAATGTTATCGGTGTTAATGCGTTTGAAGTTATCACCTTCATCTTCATAATCCCAAAGGCTGCCTTCTTGCATGGCGGTTAAGGCAATGGTTTTTGCGCTGTCTAGGGCGCTGCCACCACCAATGGCGATGACGCCATCGTGTTCACCTTTTTTAAAGGCTTTTATACCTGCGCTAATATTATCGGCAACTGGGTTGGGTTTTATATCGGTAAAAATACCGGTATGGAGGCCTGCTTTTTGATTTATAATTAAGGCTCGCTGAATAATGTCTAATTTGGCTAAACCCGGATCGGTTATGAGTAATGGGTTTTTCATCGAAAATTCTTTGCACGCTTCTGGTAAGTTGTTTAAACGATCAAGCCCAAACCAAATGCGGGTGGGGTAATTCCAGTTGCTAGTAAAGTCTTGGTTCATGCTAATTTTTTCCTTAAATGATAAGATTTAGGCCGGGTTAAGTGCTCATAACCCAAGCTCGATAAGGTGACACCGCGTCCCGTGTTTTTTACGCCTGTCCACGCTAAGGCCGGGTCTAACACGTCACAACGATTCATAAACCAAGTGCCGGTTTCAATTTGTGGGCCTAAGTTCAATGCATGCTGTTCATCGTTGGTCCAAATGGAGGCGGTTAAGCCATAGGGGCTATCGTTCATGAGTGCTATGGCTTGCGCATCATTTTTTACCGGCATAATGCCCACCACCGGGCCAAAAGTTTCTTCGCTCATGACGCGCATGCTATGGTCAACGTTAATCAAAACTTGAGGGGCTAAATAGTTTGCGCCCAGCTCGGTGTTAAAGTCGTTGGCATTAATTAGTGCGCTAGCATTTTGTTTAACGGCTTCACTCACTTGGTCACGAATAAAATCGGCGGCGCTGGTGCGCACCACGGGGCCAAGATTGGTGCCCGGCTCTAATGGGTTACCTAATTTATATTGCTTCACTAAGGCGGCGTACTGCGCCACAAAGTCATCGAATAGTGTTTCGGCCACGTAGATGCGTTCAACGCCACAACACGATTGTCCAGAATTAAAAAAAGCGCCATCCACTAAATTTTCTACTGTGGCGCTAAGCGTAGCATCGGCGCAAACATAGGCAGGATCTTTGCCGCCTAACTCTAAGCCAACACCTTTAAATTGTGCGTTTGCCGCTTGCGCTATGCGGTGCCCACCGGCCACCGAGCCGGTGAAAGCAACGTAATGGATGGCGGGGTGGGCCACTAGCTTTTCGGTTTGTGCGTGATCTAAAAATAAATATTGAAACACATGTTCTGGCAAGCCGGCGTGTTGAAAGGCCGCATAAAAACGTTGTGCGGTAAGCGGGGTTTGTGATGAGGGTTTTAAAATTACACTATTACCCGCCATAATGGCAGGAATAACCGCATTAACCGTGGTTAAATAAGGATAATTCCAGGGCGCCACCACCAACACTGTGCCCCAAGGTTCACGACAAATTTTGCGGGTGAAGTTTTCTTTTTCGGGCAAGGTGATGTCGGCTAAAGCTTGCTCGCCAATGTCTATCATATGATTGGCGCGTTCAAGCAAGCCCTCTATTTCACCAGAGGTTTGGCTAATAGGGCGGCCCATTTGCTCGGTAATTTCTAACCCAATGTCTGCTTGGTGTTCACTAAAATAGCTGAGTGCTTTGCGACACAGGGCGGCGCGTTCGCTCACCGGGGTTTGTTGCCATTTTTTTTGCGCCTTGTTGGCAAGCTCAACCGTACGCTGTACGTTTGAATCGCTAGCATAGGCACTTTCAAAAATAACACTGTCGTCTATTGGGGATAGGGTTTTTAGCATTTGATTATCCTTAAGCATTTGTATTATACCGTTTCTAAGTAGCGAGCTAATTGCCAATCGGTTACGGATTTTTGATATTGGCGCACTTCCCAATCTCTGGCGGCAGCGTAGTCGGCTACAAAAGCTTCGCCCAATAGTGCTTTGGCTATATCTGATTGGGAAAATAATTTTGTAGCGGCCTCTAAGCTTTTGGGTAAGGGGTGTGCTTGATTGTCTTTGGGGTTGGCAGGATCAAAAGCTGCACCGAGGGTGAGTTTGTTTTCTATACCATATAAACCCGAAGCGAGGGCGGCGGTGTGAGCCAAGTAAGGGTTACAATCGGCGCCAGGAATTCTATATTCAACGCGCTGGTTTTGCTCGTTTCCGGTTATTACGCGCAAGCTCACGGCGCGGTTATTAACGCCCCATGTTGCTTCTGTGGGCGCCCAGCAGCCTGGCACATAGCGTGCGTAGGAATTAATGGTCGGGGCACAAAGCACTAATAATTCAGGCATTAATAACTGTTGACCGGCAACAAAGTGTTGCATAGTTTGACTCATGTGGTGTGAATTTTTTGCATCGTAAAAAATATTTTTACCTGCGCTATCGAGTATCGACAGATGCACATGCATGCCATGGCCTTGTACATCTTCCCGCCATTTGGCCATGAAGGTGGCCAGCAAGCCGTGACGCTCCATTAAACTTTTGCAAAAGGCTTTAAATAAGCTGGCCTGGTCGGACGATTCAACACCATGCGACATTTTTAAAGCCGCCTCTAACATGCCGGGGCCAATTTCCGTGTGCAAACATTCTAACGGCATGTGCATAGCTTCACACATGTAGAGTAATTCTTGGTACAAATCATTTTGCACTGTGCTGCGTTGTATTGAGTAACCAAAATTACCCAAGGTAAATGGTTGCAAATTATGGTAGTGTGATTCACGCACGCTGGCATCGGTTTCGGCTAACACAGTAAATTCATATTCTGTGCCAGAGTAAACGGTAAAGCCCATTTCGGCTGCTTTGTTGATGGCTGCTTGATAAAGGCTGCGCCCGCAAAGCGTGTTGTGTTCGGCTTGATATTGGCATAAGAAAAACAAGCTTTTTTCTTCCCAAGGAATCTTGCGGCCACTTTGTGCAATGACCTCGATTTTTGCATCGGGGTAGCCGGTGTGCGCGCCGGTAAAAATGGAATTGTCGGTGAGTTCGTCGTTAAGATCGCCACCGAGTATGCCGTCGTAAAAACAGCCACCTTTATTTAGCAAGCTTAAAAATTTTTGTTGCGAAATGGTTTTGCCGCGCAACACGCCATTGAGATCAAACAGGCCTATTTTCAGGTATTTTATTTTATGTTGTTTGATATAGTGAATGGCTTCATCTGCAGATGAAAAAAGTGGGGTTTGCGACATGACAATATCCTTACTGACGAGCAAATTAGTGACTTAGCAGTCTAGCAAAAGCCACCGGGTTTTGGAAGGGGCTTATTAGGCTTCCAAGTCACCGCGCTCCTCACTATAGCGGAGTGCGCATCTTTATTCGTCAGATCACGATAAATTTTTTCAATCATCACGGTAAATTAATACAATTATCGCAAAGTTTACCACTCGCCTATACTCCTTGACTCAACAACAACCCAGGAATTAACCATGAAAACAGTAGGCGATTTATGCCCAAGCTTTAACTTAACCGGCGTCGTTAGCAATGATTTGCAAACCGCATTTAAAGAAATAAACAATAAAACCTATGCCGACAAATGGCTGGTCCTATTCTTTTGGCCAAAAGATTTCACCTTTGTATGCCCCACCGAAATTGCGGAATTTGGACGTTTAAACAACGAATTTACCGATCGTGATACGCAGCTTCTGGGCGCAAGCATTGATTCAGAATTTGTGCATTTGGCCTGGCGCAAAGAAAAAGCCGAATTAGGCAGTTTACCTTTTCCCATGTTGGCCGATGTTAAACGTGAATTATCAACCGAATTAGGCATTCTAGATCCTAACGAAGGCGTTGCGCAACGTGCTACTTTTATTATTGACCCTGAAGGTATTATTCGCTTTGCGATGGTGACCGACATGAATGTTGGCCGTAACCCAGCAGAAGTGTTACGGGTGTTAGATGCTTTACAAACCGATGAATTGTGTCCTTGTAATTGGCAGCCTGGTCAAGACACTTTAGACCTGCAAGGAGAGTGATATGGATTTGCAACAATTAAAAGATGAAATCCCTGGTTTCTTGAAAGACGTACGCTTAAATATCAATGTGCTCAGTGAGCCGGGTGAGCTAACCCGCTCACAATTAGCGGTGGTGAATTTAGCCTGCGCCTACAGCTTGAAAAACCCTAGCCTGCTTGACGCCTTACATAATGAGTTTAGCCCTGAAATAGACGATGCTTTACTCGAAGGCGCCCGCACAGCCGCAGCTTTAATGGCGATGAATAATATTTACTACCGTTTTGTGCATTTAGTTTCCAAACCAGAATACCAAACCTTACCCGCTAAATTGCGCATGAACGCGATTGGCAAGCCGGGGATTGATGCGGTTGATTTTGAACTGGCGAGCCTAGCGGTTTCAGCATTAAATGGCTGTGGAATGTGTATTGATGCGCATGTTTATGCACTAGAAAAAGCCGGTGTAAATAATATTGCGATACAACAAGCAGTGCGTATTGCTGCGGTGTTAAATAGTGTGGCAGCGGTGTTGTAAAAAATATTGGCGTGAGCGGGTTGATGTCAGATTTCAAGATCTGACCCCCCGCCACAAAAAACACCCGTTAATCTTATAAATTATGATCGCTAAAGCTGTGTCTGTTAGGTAGACACTGTGGGCATTGAATATGAGGTAATTTTTTCAAGCACGAATCACAAGCGAATTGGTGCGAACATGCCATCATTTGCGTATCAACCTTATTAACAATACATAGCTCACAATTCACCTCAGTAGGA
>JAWUVP010000053.1:0-16611 GCA_034112285.1 Gammaproteobacteria bacterium | reverse complement strand
ATGAAGCGGAGCAATTAATAATGCATAGCTATCAGATATTAGAATCAAAGGCAGCAATACACCCAAATGTCACAAGCAAGGCGAGCAAGACTAGCCCGCCCCACTGCTTGCAGCCCAACCATTAGTCGCAATTAAATCATCAATCTAAGGAGAGACAACCATGTCAAAGAAAAAGCCACCCTATCCAGAATTTAAGCCAGGTGAAAAATCGTTTTGCCGTTTCGGAAAGGAATTTTTAAACAAAGATGTGCCGTGGCATCGAGTGGTAGCTGACATTAAAGAGCATAATTATAGCTTAAGTGCCATAGCGGTTTTTGCTGGGACGCGGTTGGAGGTTATTCAACAAGTCTTGCAGAAAAATTTTAACGAATTATCGTTTCGCGTGGGTGCGAAATTGATTAGCTTGCATTTTCAATTGTGTCCGGAGCATTATCCTGAGGTGTATTGATTTGTGTTTGTAATAATTTTTTATACTTAATAGGGTGCGAGATATTTTGCATGAGTTTTTAATAAAGAACTTGCAGTATAGAGTGTGTTTTTGTTTTTTATGCCGTGATAAAGCTAAAAACGGAGTGTAAATGAAAATACAGTATGAATTTGCATTTAATATTAATTGTATTATACTGGGTAAGAATAAACTGAGAGGAAGGGTTGTGAGAATACCTATTTAGCTTAAATTTAAAATGTGAAGGGCGGTATGATGTGGCCCTTTAGAGTGCTAAAGGAAAGCTTTGCCCAAAGTAACTATGAGTTCGACTGTTGCATTAGAAGAATTAACGTGGCCTCAAATTAGAGGCGATGTTCTGAGTGTAAACCCAGCACTGGCGAATATTATTGATAATATTGCTCCTGATAATTCTTATACTGTTTTTCGTGCAAAATACCCTTATGGTAGTCAGATCCTAAAAGAGGGGAAAATGTTTTTTCCACTAAAAGAGGGAGGGCTTGTACCTTTTGAAGACTCACGCGTTAGTAAAAATATAAAAAACAAGATTGGATACACCATGGGAACCAATCCGATGACGATGGTGTTAAAAAATACACTCGATTTATTTATCCCTATTGAAAATCGAATTTCATCGTATAGCTTAATTCAGCCAGGTTCTCTTTTTGGTGTTTGGTCCTTATTTGATGAGCCATTAACAAAGAGGGTTAGCTATAATACGCCAATTCCATTGTGGGATATGACGGCAGGAGCGCGTTCTGTTTTTATGCTCCCAAAAATTAAAGAAGCTTTTTCTTTTTCTAAGATTCAAAAAAGGTATGATCTTAAAAGTGATGCACCTAAATGTTTGCAGGATCATTGGTTAATTTTCAAAGATATTGCTAATCATGCTGAGTTTCAGCAGCCATGGGCGACGGAAATCATATTTTTCTCTAAAAAATGGGTTGATGCAATACATGATCCTGCTTGGTATGAGTTCAAAAATTATGCTGCACAGCGTGCTTGGAGTAGTAGTCAGTTTTGGCGTAATCAGTTCTGTTGGGATTTAACTTTTTCGCGAATACAATCCCAAAGAGATATCAAGCCCTGTCCTTATGTCGTTGATATAGCAAGTCATTTGTTGGCCATGAGTGTCGGGGCTGTTCCAGGTTTTCGGCCAATGATAGATGATACTGTTGCGCCAATAGAAGGTTTAAGAAAGGTTTTTGAGGAAGAGTATGGCAGTAGATATGCACCGATTATTATTGGGCCAGCTGACTTTAATGTTTTTGATCCTGATGCCGTACCTATTTTTTATTCTTTTCAATATCATACGGCTATGAAATTGTCGAAAAAATCAAGCAGTCGCTCAAGCACATTAACTGATATGTATAACGTAAAATCATTGCTTAATAAATACCTTGCGGATATTCAAGAGGGTAATTTAAAAATTGATGGAACAATTTTGTATGAAATGGCTAAATCAGTAAAGTTTAATTTTTACCATTATGTGGCTGACAGTAATACTAAAATGACTTCATCAAATGATGTTATCAATAGCAATGAAGCTTTCCAAACAGCATTACAACAATGCCAGACCACCTCGTTCCCGAAAAAAGCTCCTTTTCTAAATGGCTGTATTGAGATTACCAATAAAATTTAATTATTTTCGTTTTATTTATTATAAAAGATTATTTTTTTGCAATCATTGTACACAGCTGGCTAGTTTCGCCTGCATTTTCACATAAAGACCTTAATATTATCTATCATAAAATGGGCACATATTTTACATGCAAAATTATGTGCTATTTGTCGGTGTTTATTATCTTTATGCTTTATGTTTTCATAGACAGCATAGAGTTTGCGTGTGATTTAGCGTTTCATAAGTGTTTGAATTATAACAGATCCTATAAAATAATGCAGGTGCCGTTCATTTCTAATGGCGTGTGTGATAAAGATAATAATAATGGCGTGATAATACTAATAATATTTCGTCCCATACCGTGTAACTGGGCTGTTCGGCCACCTGCTCTCATTCATAGAAAGAAAAGGAGCAGCGTGATATGGCAATAGTCAGCATAGCACAGCAACTTAAAACACAATTTAATACTATCCGATTAAACATATTGATCAGTCGTGCAACCTGTTTGCGTGCGGAGCTTGAAAAATTAGAACCTTCTATATTGAAGCGCCTTAAGCAAAGCCGATGTAGCAATATCTCTACTGAATTAAACACAGCAATACACCCAAACATCACAAGCAAGCCGAGCAAATCAAGTTCGCGCCATTGCTTGCATTCCAGCTATCAAACTGAACATAACCATCAATCTAAGGAGGATTAACTATGTCAAAGAAAAAGCCACCCTATCCAGAATTTAAGCCAGGTGAAGAATCATTTTGCCGTTTTGGGAAGGAATTTTTAAACAAAAATGTGCCGTGGCACGAGGTGGTGGCTGACCTAGTGGACAGAAACTATAGCTTAATCGCCATAGCGGCTTTTGCACAGACGCAACTGAGTGTTATTCAGGAAGTGGGGCAAAGGAATTTTAGCACGTTATCATTTCGAGCTGGAGCGCGATTGATTACTTTACACTATCGGTTATGCCCTGAGCATTATCCTGAGTTGTATTAGCTTCGTTTTACAGGAATTCTATGGGGGCTAGGGCATTATCGCTATATATTTTGTCGGAAATATTTTGCAGCCTGTAGTACGGCGCGCTACGCCTCTCGCAATGCCGTACTTTTTTTAAGAGATTGCCTTATGTCTGTGGTGCACCAATCCCCCGAGTTGTCGCTGCGAGTATAAGCACAGCGTGACTCAATCGCGAAAATTATCAAACTGTAGCGGCAAGCCAAATTCTTCGCCTCTTAAACCGGCCATCACTGTTTGCAAGTCATCACGTTTTTTGCCGGTTACGCGCACGGTGTCACCTTGAATGCTGGCTTGAACCTTGTATTTGGCTGCTTTAATAAACTTCACCACTTTTTTGGCGCTTTCTTTGTCAATGCCTTGTTTTAATTTGTTCACCATTTTTGCTTGAGCTAGGTTTTTATCGAGGGGCTGTGGGTCTAGTATTTGAATATCAATGCTGCGTTTGGTTAGGCAGCTGTGCAAGATGTCTTGCATTTGGCTGGTTTGAAATTCTTCTGGGGCGGTTAGGGTAATTGTTTCTTTGGTGAGTTCAATGGTGGCGTCCACGCCTTTGAAATCAAAACGGTTGGTGATTTCTCGGTTGGCATTTTCGACGGCATTGCTTAATTCGTGTTCTTCTACTTTTGATTCGATATCAAATGATGGCATTTAGTTCTCCTTGGTGTGGGTGGTTACTTTTCATTAAAGCGAATGAGAGCTTTATAAATAGCGTGAATTTTTACATCTTCTTGGGCATGGGTTTCTACATCAGTGTTTAAATAAGGGTCGCTTAAATTAATGGTGCCATCCTCATTCCAATGTAGGGTTTTTAATTTTGCTAGTTTGCTTTTAATGATGGCAATAACAATTTCACCATCTCGGGCTTCGTGTTTTAGCTCGCAAACAATAAAGTCGCCGTGAAATATACCACATTTTTGTAAGCTGCTATCGGCAATTTGTAGCAAAAATCGGTTGGGCTTAAGTAATTGTGTGTCGATATTAATAATATCTTGTTGTGGGGCGGCTTTAATGGGGTGATCTTTTAATAGTTTGCCCAACAAGGGCAAGCCTAATACCTGGTTTTTATAATTATGGCGCAGGCGAATGTTGCGTCGCCGACCCGGTATGGTTTTTATGTAGCCAGCCGCTTCAATAGCGCTGACATAACGATGGATAACGCCGCGTGATTTAATGCCAATGCCGCTCGCAATTTCTGCTTCGGTGGGGGCTTGTTGATGTTGCGACATGTAGTTGCGAATAAATTCTAAAGTATCTTGCTGGCGCTTGGTTAGCATGAATTAGTTGCTTTGGGTAAACAGTAATTGAACCGCAAACAAGCCAACGGGGCCAAGCACATAAAATTTGATTAACTGAATGGCAAGCAACGCTATGATGGGTGATAAATCAACGCCGCCCAGTAATGGCACTACGCGTTGAATGGGTGAAAGCAATGGGGAATTAATATTTGCGACCACATCATATATAGGTAGCACTCTGCCGCCTAGCACGGCTACCCAGCTTAAAATGGCTTGTAGAATTAAGCTTACAAAAAAAATGTTGCAGGTTAAATAGAGTAGTTGGGCAAAGGTTAAGAGGACTAAGCCGCCCAAGTGCGGCATGGCGTTGACTTGCTGCCAAATTAGCCAGCACAAAACCAGCGCTTTGAGTAAGACGACCACGAATAAGCATGGCCAGTTAATGCGGTGGCGAGCGGGTAAAATGTATTCCACAATCCGCAGCACGGGGGCGGTGAGTTTGCTTATCCAAAGGCTAAAAATATTGCGTCCGTCTGCGTCGGTGAGCTGTAGCAAAAAGCGCAGTAGGAAAATGACAATGATGGTATCGATAATAAAAGTTAGTGCTGCCACAAGTTATCCCGTTGTTGATTGATTTAAGTAGCTTGAGTGTTCTGCAAGCAATTCGTTGGTGGGTGAGTCGGTGTTTTCAAGCGGGCCAAATAAATTTTTGCCCACGCGCACTAAGGTGGCGCCCTCAGAAATGGCAGCTTCAAAATCGCGTGACATACCCATTGAGAGTGTATCAAGTTTGTGACCGGCTTGTTGTAATTCGTTAAAGAGCACGCTCATCCGTTGATAGCTTTGCTGATCTTGAGTTAGGCTTTGGTGTTTTTTGGGCACGGTCATTAAACCGCGTAGGGTTAAGTTGGGCAGTGCATCAATAATAGCGGCCAACTCTATGGCTTGCGCGGGCTCAATGCCGGCTTTATTGGGATCATCATCAATGTTGATTTGTATGCAAACATTGAGAGGCGCGCCATGATTGGCGTGTTGGTTTAAACGCTCAGCAATTTTTTCATTGACGACGCTGTGTACCCAAGAAAAATGCTGGGCTATGTGCTTGGTTTTGTTGCTTTGCAGGCGGCCAATAAAATGCCACTCGATGTTTAAGTCGGCCAAAGCTTCAAGTTTGGGCTGTGCTTCTTGCCAGCGGTTTTCGCCAAAACAGCGCAGGCCGGCGGCATAAGCCTGGCGAATTTCTTCTAGGCTGCGAGATTTACTCACGCCAAGCAAGGTGACCTGCTCAGGGGGGCGCTGACTGCCAATGCAGGCTGCTGCCATGCGCTTGCGAATTAAATTTAAGCGAAAGTCTATAGAATTCATAATCATTTAGCTTATAATGAAGTTCAGAAAGATTAACAGCCTTTGTTAGGAAGTTCAAATGGATATTACGCAACTACTTACTTTTACCGCTCAAAATGGTGCATCGGATCTGCACATCTCCGCTGGCGTGCCACCTCGCATTCGTTCAGATGGTGCGCTGCGTGAGCTGGATGTGCCTGCATTGACCAACCGCGAGACACATCAGCTGCTTTATGCGGTGATGAATGATAAGCAGCGTAAAGAGTTTGAAAAAAATCTAGAGTTAGATTTTTCGTTTGAATTGGTTGATATTGCCCGGTTTCGGGTTAATGTTTTTCAACACAATCGGGGCATGGGCGGCGTGTTTCGAGTGATTGCTGAAACTGTTTTGACTTTGGAGCAGCTGAACTATCCTGCCATTTTAAAAACAATTTGTGATTTACCCAATGGATTGGTGCTGGTCACTGGGCCAACAGGCTCCGGTAAGTCTACTGGCCTCGCGGCGATGATTGACTATATAAATAAGACTCGGCGTGAGCATATTTTAACCATTGAAGACCCGATTGAATTTGTACACACCAGCCAAAAGGCATTGGTGAACCAGCGCGAACTGCATGCGCACACGCATAGCTTTGAGAATTCATTGAAAGCTGCGCTGCGCGAAGACCCCGATGTCATTCTTGTGGGGGAGATGCGTGATTTAGAAACGATTCGTTTGGCGCTAACGGCGGCTGAAACCGGGCATTTGGTGTTTGGTACCTTGCACACCATTAACGCTTCAAAAACGATTCATCGTATTGTGGATGTGTTTCCGGGTGATGAAAAAGGCATGGTACGCGCCATGCTGTCTGAAACCTTGCGCGCGGTGGTGTCGCAAACTTTATTGCCCAAAATTGGCGGTGGCCGGGTTGCGGCGCAAGAAATTTTGGTGTGCAACGCGGCGGTGCGTAATTTGGTGCGTGAAGATAAAATTGCACAAATTTATTCCAGTATGCAAACCGGTGGCGCTGAAGGCATGCAAACCCTAGACGCGCATTTGCAAGAATTGGTAAAGAACAAGCTTGTTTCTCCCGAATCGGCGGCAAAAGTTGCGGTAGATAAAAAGCTGTTTAGCGGTCCAGCCAAAAATTGAACGGTGAGGCCAGGGGTATTCCCGGGTAAAAAATATTCCTCATCACTGGCATTGCCATAGTATAGAATCCTGGTTATAATCATCACGAAATTTTTCAACATGATCCTGGTAGACTCATCTGTGAGGCATCCCAGGATTTTTAGTATATAAGGGTAGCAAATGCAGCGTGAACGTCACAACGCGTTTAAATTAATTATTATTCAGGCCACTATCGTGAGCGTGATGTCTGTGCTATTTGGTTTCTTTTCCCTTAAGTCGGCTTATTCCATCTTTCTGGGTGGCTTTTGCTGCATTCTTCCTTCTATTTATTTTGCTTACAAATTGTTTAAGTCTGTTTCTGCTCGCATGTTGGGCAAGGCCATGGGCGCGCTCTATTTTGGCGAAGTGATTAAACTTTTTCTTATTGGGGTATTAAGTATTTTAGTCTTCAAATTTATTCCCATTATCCCTATGGATTTTTTCATTGGGTTTATTTGTGCTCAGCTGGCCTTTTGGGTTGCGCCGAATTTTATGTTGCTTAAACAAGCACGCGCAGCAAGAGGTGCTTTATGAGTGCTAACGGACAATTAACTACAGCTGAATATGTACAGCATCATTTAACATTTTTGCAATGGAATTTAAAAACCGGCGCAGTGGGTGCTAATCAACACGGGTTTTGGGTGCTAAACATCGACTCAATGAGTGTTGCTATTGGCCTAGGAGTGTTTTTTCTAGGTTTATTTTACTTTTTTGCCCGCAAAGCAAATGCAACCGGTGTGCCGGGCAAGCTGCAATGCTGCCTTGAAATGATTATTGAATTTGTCGATAAGTCTGTGGAAGAAACCTTTCAAGCACCGTCTAAATTTATTGGGCCATTGTCCATGACTATCTTTATTTGGGTGTTCTTAATGAACTTGATGGATTTAATCCCGGTTGATTTAATTCCCAAGCTGGCAAGTTTTGCGGGTCTGAGTCATTTTCGTGCGGTGCCTACGGCTGATTTAAACGTGACCTTAGGCATGTCGTTAACTATTTTTGTGTTAATTATATTTTATAATTTCCATGGCAAAGGTGCACGTGGTTTGGGCAAAGAGATACTCACTAAGCCATTTGGTGCCAAGCTAATGCCACTAAACATCGTGTTCCGCTTGCTAGAAGATTGCGTTAAGCCTATTTCATTATCTTTACGTTTATACGGTAATTTATTTGCCGGTGAATTAATCTTTATTCTTATTGCCTTATTGCCATGGTGGATTCAATGGCCATTTGGCGGTATTTGGGCAATTTTTCATATTTTGATTATTGTTATTCAAGCTTTTATTTTCATGATGTTATCGATAGTATATTTATCGATGGCATATCATGAGCATTAACAAACAACAGGAGACAAGCATGCAAATAGCAGCGTTAATAGCACAAGTACAAGGCCCTAGCGCCATCGCCGCGGCGTTATTGATTGGTTTAGCCGCCATGGGTACAGCCATTGGTTTTGGTGTATTAGGTGGTAAATTCGTAGAGAGTGTTGCACGCCAACCTGAATTATCATCAATGCTGATGGGTCGCATGTTCTTGATGGCAGGTTTATTGGATGCTTTTGCAGCCATTTCTATTGTAATGGGTCTATACCTGTTCTTTGCTGCCAATCCATTTGCTGCCGCTGTTGTGGCCGCCGCAGGTAAGGTTGCCGGACAATAAAACAAAGGAAATAGCGTATGTCTATTAATGCTAGCCTAATCGGCCAAATGATCACCTTTATGATCTTTGTCTGGTTTTGCATGAAATTCATTTGGCCTAAGTTGCTGGGAGCTATCCAAGCTAGGCAAAAAACGATTGCCGACGGCTTAGCCGCCGGAGACCGTGGCTTGCGTGAGTTGGAAGCGGCTGATTTAAAAGTGATTCAAATCATTGATGAAGCCAAACAGCAATCGGCTGAAATTTTAGAAGTTGCACAACAACGTTCTCACCAGCTTATTGAAGATGCGAAGCTTAAAGCGCGTGTTGAACACGATAAGATTGTTGACGGTGCTCAAGATGAAATTGAGCAACAAACTCAAGCGGTTCGCCGTGAGTTATATGAGCAAGTTAGCACTTTAGTGTTAGTGGCTGCTGAAAAAGTGATTGGTCGCAGTATTAATGATAGTGATAACCAGCGTATTATTGATGACTTAATCGCTGAGGCCAAATAACGATGGCGCAAATGATTACGCAAGCTAGGCCTTATGCTCGTGCTGCTTTTGATTATGCAAAGCAACACAATGACATCGCCGATTGGCAAGATGTGCTGGCAACGGCCGCAGGCCTTACTGCCGAGGCGCAGGTGTTAGTGTATTTGGGTAACCCTAAAGTCAATGCCGTAACCGCCGTCGAGTTCTTTAAAGATATTTTGGGCGCGCAGTTAAACGCGCAGCGGTCTAATTTTTTACTTATGTTGGCTGATGAACGCTTATTGAGCTTGTTGCCTGATATCTTTATTCTCTTTACCAAATTACATGAAGCTGCTGATCAAATCGAAACGGTTGAAGTGCAAGCTGCGACAGTATTGAGTGAAGCACAACAACAAAAGTTGGTGGCATCATTAGAAACACGATTACAGCGTAAAGTTAAATTAAATTGCAGTGTTAACCCTGAGTTAATCGGTGGTGCGGTTATACGCACGTCTGATTGGGTAATCGATGGCTCGGTTACCGGAAAATTGCAACAACTTAAAACCAAATTAGTAGGATAATACTATGGCATTAAATTCCGCAGAAATTAGTCAAATCATCAAAGACCGTATTGAAACATTCAATGCTGTTGCAGAGGAACGCTCTGAAGGCACCGTGGTTAGCGTTAAAGATGGCATTGTTACCATCTATGGCTTAGCTGATGTGATGTACGGTGAAATGCTAGAATTTAGCACGGGCGAATTTGGTCTGGCGCTAAACTTAGAGCGTGATACCGTTGGCGCCGTGGTACTAGGCCCTGATACCGGTATTGTTGAAGGACAAACGGTAAAATGTACCGGCCGCGTAATGGAAGTGCCGGTTGGTCCTGAATTATTAGGCCGTGTGGTAGATGCCTTAGGCAACCCAATTGATGGTAAAGGCCCGATTGATGCTAAGCAATCACGCCCAATTGAAACCATTGCACCAGGCGTGATTGCTCGCGAACCTGTAACGCAACCTTTGCAAACCGGTTTAAAAATTGTTGACTCATTAGTGCCTGTTGGCCGTGGTCAGCGTGAGTTGATTATTGGTGATCGCCAAACGGGTAAAACAACCGTTGCGATTGATGCCATTATTAACCAACGTGATAAAGGCGTGAAGTGTATTTATGTTGCCATTGGGCAAAAAGCGTCATCCGTTGCTAACGTGGTGCAAAAGCTAAAAGATCACGATGCCTTAGATAATACTATTATTGTTTGTGCTAACGCCTCCGATTCAGCCGCGTTGCAATTTATTGCGCCTTATGTTGGTTGCTCAATGGGTGAATACTTCCGTGATAACGGCGAAGACGCCTTAATTGTTTATGATGATTTAACCAAGCAAGCTTGGGCTTATCGTCAAATTTCTTTATTATTACGCCGTCCACCGGGCCGAGAAGCTTACCCTGGCGACGTATTCTATATTCATTCACGTTTGCTTGAGCGCGCAGCACGCGTCAACTCTGCTTATGTTGAAAAGTTAACCGAAGGCCGAGTAAAAGGTAAAACAGGTTCACTAACGGCCTTGCCGATTATTGAAACGCAAGCCGGTGATATTTCTGCTTTCGTACCGACCAACGTTATTTCGATTACCGATGGACAAATGTTCATGGAAACCAGCTTGTTTAATGCCGGTATTCGTCCTGCGATTAACGCGGGTTCATCTGTGTCACGTGTAGGTGGTGCAGCTCAAACGAAAATCATTAAAAAACTCGGCGGGCAAATGCTACGTTTAGCTTTAGCGCAATATCGCGAATTAGAAGCCTTTGCACAGTTTGCTTCTGATTTAGACGAAGCCACCCGTAAGCAATTGGAACATGGTCAGCGTTGTACTGAATTATTGAAACAACCGCCTTATTCACCTATCAGCGTAGCTGAAATGGCCTTGGGTTTGTTTGCTATCGACAAAGGTTTTGTTGAAGATATTGAAGTTGAAAAAGTATGCAGCTTCATTCAAGGCCTAGAAAGCTATGCTCGTGATAAATACAAAGCGTTTTTAGATGCCGTTACTGCTAACCCTGTGTTAAATGACGATGTTGAAAAACAACTTCACGATATGGTAACTGAATACAAAAACACCCAAACTTGGTAAAACGCTCTCTTTAGACAAGTGAGATAGACAAATTGCCCTCAGCCCCCCTTGTAAAGGGGGAGGTAACTTAAAGAGTGATAGTAGATGGCTAATACAAAAGAAATACGCAGCAAAATTGCCGGCGTAAAAAATACGCAAAAAATTACCAGCGCAATGGAGATGGTTGCCGCTAGTAAAATGCGTAAAGCACAAGATCGGATGTTTAAATCACGCCCGTATGCGCACCGTATTCGCCAAGTTATTAGTCACATTGCCAACAGCCATCCAGAGTATGCGCATCCATTTTTAAGCGAACGTCCTATTAAACGCGTAGGCTACATTATTGTTTCATCCGATCGTGGTTTGTGCGGCGGGCTAAACAGCAACCTTTTCAAAAAAACCATTCAGTCATTAAAGCAATGGAATGAAAAAAATGTTGAAATTGATTTATGCACCATAGGCGTTAAAGCAGAGCACTTTTTTGCACGCGTTGGCGGTAATATTGTGGCCAATGCTACCCAATTAGGTGAGGCGCCTACCGTTGCCAATTTAATTGGTATTATCAAAGTCATGCTCGATGCTTATATTGATGGCAAGGTTGATGCCTTGTTTGTGGTGTCCAATGAATTTGTAAACACCATGAAGCAAACCCCTAACGTTGAACAATTGTTACCGATTTTACATGCTGATGGTGAAACTGAACAAGGCCAGTGGGATTACATTTATGAGCCCGACAATGCCCGTGAAATTTTAGAGGCGTTATTAACGCGCTACATCGAATCGCAAATTTACCAAGCCGTGGTTGAAAATATTGCTTGCGAGCAAGCTTCACGCATGGTGGCCATGAAAAATGCCACCGATAACGCCGCAACAGTGATTGATGAATTACAATTAGCTTACAATAAAGCCCGCCAAGCCGCAATTACCGCAGAATTAGCAGAAATTGTTGCTGGCGCAGCAGCCGTTTAAACAGAGGAAAACGACATGAGTAGTAAAGGTCAAATTACACAAATTATGGGTGCCGTTGTCGATGTGGAATTTTCCACCGATTCCGTTCCCAATATTTATGACGCGTTAAAAGTCGGTGCAACCGATTTAACGTTAGAAGTGCAGCAGCAATTAGGCGACGGTGTCGTTCGCGCCATTGCTATGGGTGCCTCTGAAGGCTTAAAACGTGAAATGGAAGTGGTTAATACTGGCGGGCCTATTAAGGTTCCAGTTGGTAAGCAAACTTTAGGCCGCATTATGAACGTGCTAGGTGAGCCGATTGATGAAGCTGGCCCGATTGATGATGCCGAACTTTTACCCATTCACCGCTCTGCACCAAAATTTGATGAATTGGTTGGTAGTACTGAGTTATTAGTAACCGGTATTAAGGTTATCGATTTGGTTTGTCCGTTTGCCAAAGGTGGTAAAGTGGGTTTATTTGGTGGTGCTGGTGTGGGTAAAACCGTTACCATGATGGAATTGATTCGTAACATTGCCATGGAGCATAGTGGTTATTCTGTGTTTACCGGCGTGGGTGAGCGTACCCGTGAAGGTAATGATTTCTACAATGAGATGCAAGAATCTAACGTGCTCGATAAAGTATCTTTAGTTTACGGACAAATGAACGAGCCACCGGGTAACCGTTTACGCGTGGCATTAACCGGATTAACAATCGCCGAAAATTTTCGTGATGATGGTAATGATGTGTTGTTATTTATTGATAACATTTACCGTTACACCTTGGCCGGTACTGAAGTATCAGCCCTGTTAGGCCGTGTGCCTTCAGCTGTGGGTTATCAGCCTACCTTAGCCGCGGAGATGGGAACCTTGCAAGAGCGTATTACTTCTACTAAAACCGGTTCCATTACTTCAGTGCAAGCCGTTTATGTGCCGGCAGATGATTTAACCGACCCAGCTCCAGCCACCACCTTCGCGCATTTGGATGCAACGGTTGTGTTATCACGCCAAATTGCAGAGTTAGGTATCTACCCCGCGGTAGACCCATTAGATTCAACAAGCCGCCAGTTAGATCCACAAGTGGTTACGCAAGAACACTATGACACCGCGCGCGGTGTACAGCGTACCTTACAACGCTATAAAGAATTGCGTGATATTATTGCCATTTTAGGCATGGACGAATTATCGGATGAAGATAAGCAGGCGGTTAGTCGCGCACGTAAAATTCAGCGTTTCTTATCACAACCTTTCTTCGTGGCAGAAATTTTCACCGGTGCAACAGGTAAATTTGTAAGCCTAGCAGAAACCGTTCGTGGCTTTAAAGGTATTTTAGACGGTGATTATGATGATTTACCAGAGCAGGCCTTCTACATGGTGGGTTCAATTGATGAAGCCGTTGCCAAAGCAAAGAGTTTATAATATAGCTTATGAGTGAAACTACTACTAAATTGAGAATTGATATTGTTAGCGCTGAAAACGAAGTATTTTCGGGCGAAGCAGATTATATTGTAGCCATGGGTGAAGCCGGTGAAGTCGGTATTGCGCCAGGGCATATGCCTTTGCTAGCAAAGCTAAAGCCGGGTGAAATTCGTTTGCGCACAGGCTCAACCGAAGATTCGTTCTATGTTTCTAGTGGTATTTTAGAAGTGCAGCCACATTTGGTCACCGTGCTTGCAGACACGGTTGCCCGTGCTGCAGACTTAGACGAGCTGGCCGCTATTCAAGCAAAAGAGCGCGCCGAAAAAGCCTTGGCTGATAAAAAATCTGAAATAGATTTTACCAAAGCAAATGCCGCCTTAGCAGAAGCCGTTGCTCAACTTCGTTTAATTAGTAAACTACGCGATCAAATTAAACACAGCTAAGCCTGTCTAGAGCAAACGTACTATTGAAAAAATCACGTCATTGCATGTCGCTACGCTCCTCGCAATGACGACACGCGAAGGAATGATTTAAAATTCTTTTAGCTGTTGTTTTTTACATATTTTAAACTTCGCACGCCCTGTAAGCGTGCCGTTGTTTTAACGTTCTTTAATCGCTACGAATTTATAATTACGCGTAATTTTTAGGAATCTCATGCAACTTAACGTCGTCATACTCGCCGCGGGCCAAGGCACGCGAATGCGTTCAAAATTACCCAAAGTTTTACACCCGTTGGCCGGTAAGCCTATGTTGCAATGGGTGCTCGATGCCGCCTATAATTTACAGCCTGCTGCTATTGAAGTGGTTTACGGTCATGGCGGCGAAACGGTGTGTGAAACTATTCCTGGAAAAAACATAAGTTGGGTTTTACAAACCGAACAGCTTGGCACTGGGCATGCAGTTCAGCAAGCCATGCAGCATGTTGCGCCAGAACAACAGCTATTGGTATTATATGGTGATACGCCGTTAATTAATCCACAAACTTTACAACAACTCGTTAGCACTACACCCGCTGGTGAAGTCGGTATTATTACTGCTGATTTTTCTGATCCTTTTGGCCTCGGGCGAATTGTTCGTGATAGCAATCATGGCATCATAGGCATTGTTGAACAAAAAGACGCAACGGTAGAACAACAAACAATCACCGAAATTAACACCGGCATTATGTTACTGCCCGCAAGAAAATTACAACATTGGCTCAGCCAACTACAAACCAACAATGCACAAGGCGAACTATACTTAACCGACGTGATTGCCATGGCCGTAGCCGATGGCGTGCCCATTCACAGTATTCAGCCAAAAAACAATAGCGAAGTGAGTGGCGTGAACACACGAGTGCAATTAAGCCAGCTTGAGAGAGCGTATCAAAGCATACAAGCAGAAGCTTTTATGGCAGAAGGCGTTACCATTATGGACCCCGCACGGTTTGATGTACGTG
The DNA here is from genome assembly GCA_034112285.1 of Gammaproteobacteria bacterium. Lineage (GTDB taxonomy): Bacteria > Pseudomonadota > Gammaproteobacteria > JABDGN01 > JABDGN01 > JAWUVP01. The sequence continues at coordinate 1,789 of JAWUVP010000053.1, read as the reverse complement.
GCGAGCTAACCTGTGGTGAAGATGTTACTATAGATATCAACGTAATTATTGAAGGCAAGGTCAGCATTGGTGCTGGCTGTAAAATTGGTGCCAATGTGATTTTAAAAAATGTTAGCTTGGCGGCAAACACCGAGATTTTACCTAATTGTATTTTAGAGCAAAGCACCTTGGGTGAAAACTGTCTTATTGGCCCTTTTGCCCGATTACGCCCAGGCACAGAATTAGCTAATAATGTTAAAGTTGGAAACTATGTTGAAACCAAAAAAGCGAGAGTAGGCGAGGGATCTAAAATTCCACACTTATCTTACATTGGTGATGCGGTAATTGGCAAAAGTGTCAATATTGGTGCGGGTGTGATTACCGCCAATTATGATGGCGTCAACAAACATAAAACCATCATTGGCGATCATGTTTTTGTGGGTTGTGATACACAATTGATTGCCCCGGTTAACATCGGCGATAATGCCTTTATTGGCTGTGGCTCTAGTATTAGTAAAAATGCACCGGCAGGAAAATTAACCATTGCCCGCGCCAGACAAACAACACTTGCCAGTTGGCAGCCCCCAAAAAAATCTTAGAGGATTAATAATATGTGCGGAATAATTGGTGCTATTGCAAATCGAAACGTAGCCAGTATTTTAATTGCCGGCTTACAACGTTTAGAATACCGGGGTTATGATTCAGCCGGCTTGGCCGTGATAGAGTCAGGAAAAATAGCACGTCTACGCCGCGTTGGAAAAGTGGTTGAATTAAATAAAGCCTTAACAGCAACCCCATTGCCTGGTCATATTGGTATTGCGCACACACGCTGGGCAACACACGGCGCACCCACCGAAGCTAATGCACACCCACATGTTTCAAGCGATGAAATTGTTGTGGTGCATAATGGCATTATCGAAAATTATTTAGAACTGCGCGAGCAATTACAAGCGCAAGGCTATGCATTCACTTCTGAAACCGACACTGAAGTTGTCGCGCATTTAATTCATTCAAAATTAAAAGGCCAAAATCTAGCGCAAGCGGTAAAACAAGCTGTGCTACTATTGAAAGGGGCATATGGCTTAGGTGTTATTAGCCGTCATGAACCTGAACACATTATTGCGGTACGCAAAGGTAGCCCATTAATTATTGGCTTGGGTATTGAAGAAAATTTTATCGCCTCCGATCACCTGGCATTATTGCCGGTGACACAAGAATTTATATTTTTAGAAGAAGGCGACTTTGTTGATTTACACGCTGACAGCATTAATATTACCGATGCACAAGGCAATGCAGTAGAGCGTGAAAGTAAAACTTCACAAGTCTCACACACACAAACCGAAAAAGGCGAGTACCGCCATTACATGCTCAAAGAAATTTACGAGCAACCCAGCGTATTAAGCAATGTCTTAGAAGGGCGCATTAGCGACGATAAAGTTTTATTACAAAGCTTTGGTGAAAATGCCGAAACATTATTACAACAAGTTAAACGCATACAAATTGTTGCCTGTGGTACAAGCTACCATGCCGGAATGGTGGCACGTTATTGGTTAGAGCGTTATGCGGAGTTGCCCTGCCAGGTAGAAATTGCGAGCGAATTTCGCTACCGAACTAATGTGGTGGAAGACGATACCTTATTTATTACCCTATCACAATCAGGTGAAACGGCTGATACCTTAGAAGCTTTACGCAAAGCAAAAGACAGTGGTTACCTAACCAGCTTGAGTATTTGTAATGTGGCAGAAAGCTCTTTGGTTCGCGAATCCGATTTATGTTTAATTACCCGGGCCGGCCCCGAAGTCGGTGTTGC
>JAWUVP010000052.1:0-27152 GCA_034112285.1 Gammaproteobacteria bacterium | reverse complement strand
AGCGTATAAAATCTTACCGGTGTCCAAATTCTTAACCACAATACCCACGCTGGGGTTGCCGGAAAATAAGGCGAGTAGGGTGTTTAAATGTGCGTTTAAGGCATCTTGTGCGCTGGCTACATTGCATGATGCCAGGCAGACGAATAGCAGCAAACTTGCAATCCAAATCTTTGATTGTTTCAATGATGCGCAACTGACTATGCGCGATTTTAACAAAGTGCTTTTAGGGTGTTTTTGTGATGGTTGGGGCATGTTTAGGTCCGTCTTACTCTTGAGGTTAGGGCGTAATTTCGGTATTCTATCAGCTTTATTAATTCTAGTGTAAAACCTATAAGGATGCGCATGAGCCAGCAAACACCGCTTTACGAACAACACCAGCACTTAGGCGCCAAACTCGTTGATTTTGCGGGTTGGGATATGCCGCTGCATTACACTTCTCAAATACAAGAGCACCATGCTGTGCGCCAATCGGCGGGCATGTTTGATGTGTCGCACATGGGCGTGCTAGATATTTGTGGTGCGCAAGCCAGCGAATTTTTGCGTTATTTATTGGCTAATGATGTCGCAAAGTTAGTTCCAGGCAAAGCACTCTATACCTGCATGCTGAACCCCGAAGGTGGCGTGATTGATGATTTAATCGTTTATCAAACAGGTGAGCAGGCCTATCGAATTGTGCTCAATGCCGGTCGTTGTGATGTGGACTATGCTTGGTTTGAAGCCCAGGCCGTTGAGTTTGAGGTTGAACTAGCACGCCCAGCCGACATGTGTATTATTGCCGTGCAAGGGCCAGAAGCGTTGGCAAAAGTCACCCAGGTTTTAGGTGATGCTTGGCAAGGCATTAATGAATTGAAATTGTTTAACAGTATGTCAATCGGCCTTATACAAGTGGCTCGCACTGGCTACACCGGCGAAGAGGGCGTGGAAATCATTCTGCCTGCCGATGCCGCTGTAGACTTATGGCAAGAATTATTGGCCGTAGGCGTTGTGCCTTGTGGTTTAGGTGCACGCGACACGCTGCGCTTAGAAGCCGGTTTAAATCTTTATGGTTCGGACATGACAGAACAAACCTCGCCTTTTGTCTCGAACTTAGCTTGGACGGTTTCGTTTAAAGATGAGGCACGAGAATTTATTGGTCGGGTAGCATTAGAGCAACAGCAAGCGGCGGGCATTAAGCAGCAATTAGTCGGCATTATCATGACCGACAAAGGCGTACTGCGCGACCATCAAGATATTATTAGCAACGGTGATGTTATTGGAGAAATTACCAGCGGTAGCTTTTCACCCAGCTTAGGACATGCGGTGGCATTGGCGCGCATTAACACCAGTGAATTAAAGCAGGCCTGTATTGAGCGCCGCGGAAAAACAATTGCCGTAAAAATCATCAAACCGCCATTTGTACGTAATGGTAAATCAGTTTATACAGAGGAGTAAATCATGCAAGAGAATCCAGAATATTTAAAATACACCGAAAGTCACGAATGGGTTAGCCTAGATGGCAACATTGCCACCGTTGGCATTACGCATCATGCTCAAGCGCAAATGGGTGATTTAGTTTATATCGAATTGCCTGAAGTGGGTGACGTGTTCGACCAAGGTGAAGAGATCGTAGTGGTTGAATCGGTTAAAACCGCTTCTGATGTTTATTGCCCTATGAGCGGTAAAATTATTGAAGTCAATAAAGAAGCATTAGAAACACCTGAAATGATTAATGAGCAACCTTATGCAGAAGGTTGGCTGGTTAAAATTGAAGTTGAAAAGCCTGAGCAGCTCGATGATTTTATGAACGCGGAAGAATATACTGAAACAAGCCAAGATTAAAATTAATCTTGTTACTAAAATAAATATATGCCTCGGATTATGCATTGCACATCTCGGGGCGATTCATTTTATTATTAGCCCTTAAATAGAGTATTAATATGCCTTTTATCCCCCATACCAACGAAGACATTCAAGACATGCTTGAGGTGATTAATGTCACTGATATTAATCAATTATTTGATGAAATTCCAGAGCATTTACACGTTGATGATTTGGCACTCCCAGTAGGCATGAGCGAGCAAGATGTTTCACGCTACATAGGCGCCCAAGCGCCAGACATTAAACCCGGTAGTTGTTTTATTGGCGCTGGTGCGTATGAGCATCACATTCCTGCTGCGGTGTGGGATATTGTGGGCCGCGGTGAATTTTATTCTGCCTACACACCTTACCAAGCAGAAGCTTCGCAGGCGACGTTGCAATTGATTTATGAATATCAAACTATCATGTGCCGCTTACTAGGTTTAGATGTTTCTAATGCTTCTATGTATGATGGCGCTACGGCATTAACCGAAGCTGTTTTTATGGCGGTGCGGATTAAGCGCGGTAAAAAACGGACGGTATTAGTGCCGACAAACCTTCACCCGATACACCGAAAAGTGTTAACCACTTTTTTACCGCGTGTTGATATTCATATTCAAGAAATCCCTTTTTGTGATGCACAAGGTCGTTTGAATGCAGAAAGTTTTGCCGGCATAGATAGTTCTGATGTGGCCGCTATGGTTATTCCACAGCCTAATTTTTTAGGTATTTTAGAAGACGTGGATATGCTAGTGGCGCAAGCTAAAACGATGGATGCCATTACCATCGCCTATGTTAACCCCATGGCGATGAGCTTATTAAAACAACCGGGCGCTTGGGGTGAGAACGGCGTTGATATTGCGTGTGGCGAAGGGCAACCCTTGGGCATTCCATTAGCTTCTGGTGGGCCTTATTTTGGCTTTATGTGTTGTCGCAAAGAACATGTGCGCCAAATGCCTGGACGGATTGTTGGCCGCACGAATGATAAAGAAGGCCGGGAAGGGTTTGTGTTAACGCTGCAAGCGCGTGAGCAACATATTCGCCGTGCGAAGGCCACTTCAAATATTTGCACTAACCAAGGCTTAATGGTGACCGCGGCAACGATTTATACTAGCATTATGGGCGCGCGTGGTTTGCGCGAGGTAGCGGGGCAATCGCATAATAAAGCTGTTTCATTGCAGAAAATGCTGGCCGCCGTGCCGGGCGTTGCACTTGTTTTTAGCGGGCCCTGTTTTCACGAATTTGTGATCAAGCTTCCCAGCTGTGTGGCTGATGTACAAGTTGCAATGAATATAGTAGGTCTGCAACCAGGCTATGCTTTACAAGATGATTATCCTCATTTAAAAAATTGCTTATTAGTGTGTGTGACTGAAACAAAAACCGAAGCAGACTTGGTGAATTATGTCGAACATTTGCAGGCAGCATTGTCTGTGCAAAAAACCTAAAGTAGGAATATTATGTTAAGTTTTGAAAAATCAGCCAAAGGTCGCGTCGCCGGCGCATTCGTTAGCGGGCAAGCCTTGAACGTTACCGACATTCCAGAAAATTTGTTACGCACTGATTTGCCAGCATTGCCTGAGCTTTCAGAGTTGCAAGTGGTACGCCATTATACGCGTTTATCGCGCAAGAACTTTTCGATTGATACGCACTTTTACCCTTTAGGTTCGTGCACCATGAAATATAATCCGCGGGCGGCGCATAAGTTAGCTTCGCTACCCGGCTATTTAAATCGCCATCCTTACATGGACGAAGCACACAGCCAAGGTTATTTACACTGCATTTACGACTTGCAAGAAATGTTAAAAGAAGTCACTGGCATGACGGGGATTTCGTTAACAACTATGGCGGGCGCGCAGGGCGAATATGCTGGCGTGGCAATGATTAGTGCTTATCATGCTAAAAATGGCGACACAGAACGTACTGAAATGTTGGTTCCCGATGCAGCGCATGGCACCAACCCTGCATCTGCGACAAAATGTGGTTTTACGGTAAAAGAAATTCCGACTAACGCCGAAGGCGATGTGGATTTTGAGGCGTTACGCAAAGTGGTCGGCCCAAAAACCGCAGGTATCATGTTAACCAATCCTTCAACCCTCGGTGTATTTGAGCAACAAATTGAAGCGATTGCTAGGTTGGTGCACGATGCAGGTGGTTTATTATATTATGATGGCGCCAATTTAAATGCCATTCTCGGTAAGGTGCGCCCAGGCGATATGGGTTTTGATGTCATGCATCTAAACTTGCACAAAACGTTTGCCACACCACATGGTGGCGGCGGCCCGGGTGCTGGCCCTGTTGCGGTTAATGATCGTTTGAAGCCTTTTTTACCCCTGCCGATGGTCGGCAAAAAAGAGGGGCAGTATACTTGGCTCAATGAAGCCGACTGCCCAGAATCTATAGGCCGTTTTGGTGGTTTTATGGGGAATGCTGGCGTGTTATTGCGCGCTTATATATACGGAAAGATGCTCGGTAAGCAGGGCATGCAGCGCGTAGGCGAGTTTGCCACGCTGAATGCAAACTACTTGATGCACCGCCTGCAAAATTTAGGCTACACGCTCGCGTTTCCTAGCCGACGTGCCACGCATGAGTTTATTGTTACCTTGAAACCGCTAACCAAAGAATATGGTGTGAACGCGTTAGATATGGCAAAGCGTTTATTAGATTATGGATTCCATTCTCCTACTATTTACTTCCCAGTACTTGTGCCGGAATGTTTGCTTATTGAGCCGACTGAAACAGAATCAAAGCAAGAGCTGGATCGGTTCATTGATGCGATGGAAAAGATCATGACTGAAATTAAAACCAATGCAGAGCTGGTGAAAACCGCGCCGCATACACGCAAAATAGGCCGTTTAGACGAAGTCAAAGCCGCGAAACAATTAGACCTAGCCTGGACTGATGTAGGTTAATGCATTAAAACAGGACAATAAACCGTTGCTTGCGCATTAGCTTTGGGCTATCCTTGCGAGCTAATTTAAGATAGGAACCGCCATGAAAAAGTTAACCTCAATCATTACCATCTTAGCCTGCTTAGGTATCTGTTCTGCCGTGATGGCCGAGCAGCCTGCAGTGGCTCTGAGCAAAGTTTACGTGGGCGGCGCCATTGGCTATGCCGACACAGGCTGGTCAAACTACGATAGCACAGGAATTGGCTTATCGCTTAGCGGTGGTTATCACTACAATGAATACTGGTCTTTCGAAGGTACTTATACTCATTTTCCAACGGCAACTGCTGCCTCTAATATTAAAGTTCATACCAACACCGTCGGTGCTTTTGCCAAAATTCATTTACCGGTGAATGCGAGCAATCTAAACTTTTATGCCAAATTAGGCTTCGCCGACACCATGCAAAGTGGCGCGAATAGCGATTCTCACATTGGTCTTGGCATGGGCTATGGATTTGATTACACTTTACAGCGTGGTTTAGAGTTGCAAGCACAATACACGCACTATGTGGGTAAATACACAACCAGCACAACAGTGCCAAACATTGATTTTTATTCTGTGGGTCTGTTGTATCGCCTACCTAAAAACTTTATGCAAAAGCTCAAAGCAACCGTTTAAACTCACCGACAGATCGCGCGCGTTACGCCAACGAACGAAGTAACGCGTAAACTTTAGCCAGCAATAGAAATTCCCCTTTACGCTCATCCCCCCCGTCGTTGCGAGGAACGCAGTGAGGCGCCCCCGAGGGCACAGGTCAATCTTAGCCAGTAACAGAAGATTGCCACGCCCTGCGGGCTCGCAACGACGGGACGGGGGCTGTGCTCGTCGTTCTAGAAAGCTTACCTCTTTGCTCGACCTGTCGATGTCGCGAATTTACTTTTGCGTGCTGCCCGCGTCGGCCCACCCATAATGCTGTATAATTATTCCTATGATCCACACCCCGCGCCAAGAAATCAAAATCATTTTATTTTTAGCCATCCCACTAATATTAACCGGTATTATTGAAGCCTCGGTTAATTTCACCTCCACCTACTTTTTGGCTCAACTTGGCCCCGATAAACTGGCAGCGGGTTCTTTAGTGTCTTGGTTCTACGCCGGCTTGCTTATCATCATGTGGGGCGCCATCATGGCCGTCACGGTATTGGTGGCGCGATTTGATGGTGCTAAAAATACGCAAGCTGTTGCGGGCGTACTCAGGGACGGGCTGTATTTATGTTTAATTTTGATTATCCCTAGCTTTGTTTTATTGTGGAATTTAGCGCCGATTTTAATTTTGTTTGGCCAAAAAACTAGTGTGGTGCAAATTGCTGTACCTTACATGCATGCATTGGCGTGGAGTGTTATCCCGGATTATTTTTTATTGTTATTGCTCCAATTTGTTATTGGCCTCGGTCATACGCGCACCAATTTAATGTTGACCTTATTTTGGGTGCCGGTAAATATCCTATCAATTTATGCGCTGGTGTTTGGTAAGTGGGGCTTTCCAAAGCTTGGGATAGAAGGCTTAGGTTGGGGGATAACGCTTACCTATTGGGTATCTTTTTTAGCGTTGCTGCTTTATATGCCATGGCGGAAGGTTTACCGCCAGTATTTTTGTTTAATGTTCAAAACGTATCGAGCTCAATATTTGGGAACGTTATTTAAAGTGGGGCTGCCTAATGGCCTTATGTGGTTTGTAGAGATTATTACTTTTTTTGTTATTAGCCTACTCATGGGGCATTATAGCGTGGCGATACTGGGCGCTAATCAAGTGACTATGCAATTTGTGGCTTTTTTTGTTAGTGTGGTTTTTGCTATGGCGCAGGCGATTACTGTACGAGTTGGCAATCAGCTTGGCGCCAAACATTATTTTGGTATTACCCATGGTGTCATTATAGGCACCATGTTTAGCGTGGCAATTGTCCTTCTCACCTCAACGTTATATTGGTTTGCACCGCATTGGCTGCTGTCATTGGACTTTAAGCCTGCACAAGTAAAAAACAGAGTAATTGAGGCTTATGCGGTGAAATTTTTTGCCATTGCTGCCATATTCCAATTGTTTGAAGCGGTACGTATTAGTATTTTTGGTGCGTTGCGGGCAATGAATGATACCGCTTTCCCTTTATTAACGTCGTTTATCTGTTTTTGGGGATTGGCGCTGCCGGTCGGTTATTGCCTCGCGCATCTTATGCACGTTGGGCCTACAGGATACTGGTGGGGGTTGGCGGGTTCCGCGGCCTTGAATATTGTATTATTAGTTTGGCGTTATTGCTGGCATATGCGCAAATTGGCGTTGCCTTTATGCTGATTTAAACAATAGCCTCAAAGCTTTCATGTTCAGGTGAATAGGTTTCTAGCCGCGCTTGCTCAATATCAAAAAACCACAAGTGCATTTGCAATTGCGCAGTTTGCAATCGCTCTGCCAACCAAGGAAACGTCTTGCAGTTATTGGCTGATTGCAACAAAGCTTGGCGTGCAAGATCATCAGCATTAGTGGGTTTTTCAGGTATTTTAAGCACATCAACCCAGTGGCTAATAAAATCATTTTGCGGTAAATTTTTTTTATCGAGTAGGGCGCAAATGCCACCACATTGACTGTGGCCGAGAATAACAAGGTGTTTAACATTTAAATAACAAATACCAAATTCTAGTGCTGCACTCACACCGTGATGACTGGCATCTTTTTCGCAAGGCGGAACAATATTGGCTACGTTGCGCACAATAAACAAATCACCTGGATCACACTGTAATATCAAAGCCGGATCAACGCGTGAATCGCTACACGCAATCACCATAGTTTGAGGGTTTTGACCTTTAACGGCAAGCTGATTCATTAGGGATTGATCACCTTGCGCATATTTCTTGCGAAAGTTTTGATACCCATCTATTAATTTATTCAATGAATCTTCCATACCGCTATTATAGCTAACAATGCCAGATAGTGATACGCATAGCCTTTGAAATAATCCAAAATAAAAAAGTGCTCAGGTGATGCTAAATTCATCAAGATCTCCGAACATTTATTGTGCTAGTTTGAATGGTTTAGTAAAAAATCGCAAGATTAACAGCACGACAGCAAGCCCAGCCGCACAAATCAACAGTACGCCACTATAAGCTGTGGCCGGTAACGCGGTGTGCCATGCCAAATCTGGACTACCAGCTAGCAATAATAACCCCATCGCTATAGCGGCAATAGCAAAGCCTCTGGAAATTTGTGAGCTTGCACTACTTATTATAGCTGCCGCATTCATCTGCTCTTTATTCATGGTCTTATAACTAAATTGCCCACTGGTTGCCATGCTGGTTGAGCTAGCCCATCCGTTAACAAACAATAAAAACAAATACCAGGTCAAATTAAAGTGTTGCATACAATACGCCACGCCGGCCAAACTGATGATAAATAAGCTCAAAGTGAAGGTGTAAATTTGTCGGCCATCAAAATGCTTAACCAAATATTTAATCGTGCGGGTGCCGGTCATAGCGGCAAGCACGGCCGGCAGCACAATTAACCCTGATTTTAAGGCACTGTAATGTTGAATGGTTTGCACATAAAGCGGGCCAATAAAGCCTAAATTCATTCCCAGCACGCGCACGGCTAAGCTCAGGCTGATATAGAGCCGGTAGGTTTTATCTTTAAAGCAGACAAAGCTTACCGCGGGGCGGCGTTTGCGGCGTGCGTGCAAACCATATAGCACAAATAGAACCAGACTAAACAAAAAGCAAAATAGTTTATCGTGCATGGGCACAATGGTTTCGGTAATGGTATCTAAGCTAAACAAGCTCATAGATAAGGCTAACGCTAATAAGAGAAAGCCTATCCAATCAAATTTATCAGCGACTTTGCTCATAAAGGTTGGGAAATAACCACTAATAATACCGATAGCAATCAAGCCAATTGGAACGTTAACAAAAAAGATATAGCGCCAAGAAATGCCAGTAGTAATCGCACCACCTAGTAGCGGCCCTAATAACAAGCCGAGTAAAAAGATAACCGCAATTTTTGCAAACACTTCACCGCGGCGCTCAGGGAACAATTTGATAATATAAATTTGTATGACTGGGCTAGTAAATGCGGCAAAAGTGCCTTGAAAGCCTCGAGCAATGGCTAAGCTAAGCAAGCTATTGGCAAGGCCACAAGCAATCGAGCTGAGTAGAAAGCCGGTTATGGCAATCAGCAGTAAGCGCTTTAAGCCCATTCTGTCGGCAAGCCAGCTAACGGCAGGAATAAACGCACCAAAGGTTAATAAATAGATTGTTAAAGCCACCTTGAGGTGCACCGGGTTCACATGTAGGCTAAAGGCAATTTGAGGCAATGAGGTGTTAAGAATGCCCACATCCATATATTCTAGTAGAATCACCAGGCCAATGGTGTATAAAATTAAGCTTTCATGTTTAATGCGCTGCGTCATGTTGTAACTCTTTTATTTGAATGCAGCGATTAGAGCATATAATAAAGTTACCGTAAACAGTCTTGTTTGAAGCTGCTACGGCAAAAAAATCAGCTTATTTTTTGCAACGGAGCAGCGAAATTAGGTAAACTTTCTTCAAATAATAAAGAGATAAAGGCCACGTAAAAATCTTCGGGGTAATCCACCAAGGTTTGGCAGGCGAATAAATTTAGATCCCATTCCTCCATTGCGACTTGATCGACTTGAAAATTTAAGCCGAAGAAGGGTAAAAACTCACGTTCGTTTAAGCTATCACTCACAAATGTACTAGCGTCGTGACTCATGGCTAAGTCGGTGTAAGCTTGCATTTGCGAACCACTACGGGTAATTAGCCAATGAGGTAGGCTTTGGTCATCGAGCATGAGCAAGCTGCCGGTGGTGTCAATCAGATAACTTTCTTTTATATTATATTGTTCGTAGTAGTGTTGATACAGCTTTTGGTAGGTCGCTAAATTCAGCGCACAATCGGTTGTTTGTTGTAAGTTGCTTAGCATTGGGGTCGATAAGGTTTTGAAATATAAATGCTGTAAGCGTCGTACCATTTCATTAAAATTATCAAGAAATTGTGGATCATCTTTGCGAATATAGCCGTCAATTAGACCGTTGTTAAACGCTTCAACCGCTAGTGCTTGCTCGGCTTTGCCGGTGAGTAAAATCTTTTTGTAAGGGCTATTGATGAGTTGGGCGCAAAGATCTAAACCATTTAAGCCGGGCATGGCGTAATCGACGATGACCAGACTAATATCGTCAAACCGGCGTGGTTGTTGCAGTTGCTCGATGATGGCTTTACAGTTATTGCCTTGGTGAGAGAAGGCCGCTGTACTAGCTTGGTATTCTTCTTTTAGATACTGTAGTGCTTTATAGGGCATGGTAAATTGCAGACAGGTACTTGCTGCGGGTACGCTTAGGCTCAAGCTGCGCATAAAACAAGGGTTATCGTCAACCAAAACCATTCTTGTGCGGTGATAACAGCAATTGATGTTGCTTTGCGTCATGACGAGCTCCTTGATAAAGAGCTCTTATGGTACCTGACATGCAATAAGTTGTAAACTTATCGGCATATAATTCAAATATGAATTATATGCCGTTTTAATGAAGCCGGAACGACAGCATAAACATCACCCAAGCCGATATGGCTACGAAGATCATCAGCGTGGCCATAGGCAGCAATGCATGAATAGAAAAATGCGACACTAATAAACACACAAAGCTTGCCGTTAATGAAATAGCAATGCCGGTAATTCCTGCTGAAGTGCCGGCGTGCTTGGGCGTCAAATGCATCAAATACGTACGTGCAACAGGCATGAGTGAGCCTAGACCAAACATATAAACCATCATGGGCCCAAGCATCGTATAAACATTCATAAAGTGTAACCAGGCTGCCACAAACATAAAGCTGGCGCTTAATGCGCAAATGCTACTACTAATAAACAGTGCCTGACGTTCTTTTAAATGCAGTGAAAAATAGCCGCCTAAAAATTTCCCGCAAAAATTTCCGCCCACGATTAAAAAGGTAAAATAACCAATAATGTTTAGGGGGATATGTAAGGTGTGGTTCATTATGAAATAACCAGCGGTATAAAAAATAAAGATCATACTGGTGGTGAGGGCTAACCCAAGCAAAGAAATACTGAAAACTAAATTGCTCAGCACCGTTGAGTAATTGTGCAAAATCGTCATTGGCCCAGGCTGTGGCTTTTCTGTTGGAACGGTTTTGGGTAAGTAGAAATAGCTCACTATCCAGGCCACAATGCCAAACACCCCACTTAAATGAAAGACAAAATGCCAGCCAAAATAGTGGCTAACATTACCACCAATCGCCATGGCTACCGCAGGGGCCCACACCACAAAGGCGCTGGTAATCACTAAAAACAGAGCTGTTTTACCGCTTTTATGATACAAATCAAAAATAATAGCTTTGCCAATAACCGGCGCTGCGCCAATCCCTAGGCCCATGACAAATATACCCACCAACAGCATGGATAAATCTGTAAAACTAGCACAGGTGAATGCGCCAACAATAAACACCAGCAAACTGCTTAGTAAAATACGCCTGCGGCCTAAGTTGTCGGACAACGAACCGCAGATTAATTGTGACACCGCCGCGCCAATTAAAAACAGCGACACCATAATCTGCACGTGCTGGCGCTGAGTGTTGAGTGACGCAGCAATGGCGGGTAAGGCAATGATATAAATATCACCAGAAAACTTTTTCAAGAATTCCAGTAATACCACATTGAAAAGCTGTCGGGTTTTAGTCATTGTGTAAAGCTGCTATTAACTCTTCAACGGTTGAGGCAACGCGTAGGTTGTTGACGTCGTCGTGTGAGCAAAATTTCTCGTCGGCAACGTGGCGTAAAAATTCGATGAGTTTGTCATAAAAATTATCTTGATTAAAAATCAAGATAGGGTGGTCGTGATATTCGAGCTGGGTATAAGTCATGAATTCAAATAACTCATCGGCTGTGCCTATGCCACCGGGTAAAACAATAAACGCTTGCGATAGTTTTGCCATGAGTTTTTTACGTTCAAAAAAGTTTTTGGTAATATGGGTTTCAGTTAAGCCTTGGTGCCAGCCTTGTTGGGTTTTCAAATCTTCTGGCAAGATGCCAATAACCTTGCCTTTGGCCTCAAGGGCTCCATTTGCCACTGCGCCCATCAAGCCCGTATCAGAGCCACCATAGACCACAGCCAAGCCTGCTTGGGCCAGCGCGGCACCCACGGCATAAGCTTGTTCTTGGTATTTTTTGTCTCCTTGGCCACTTGCACCACAAAATACACAAACGCGACTAATTTTGCTCATATTTTTGTCCCTTGTTAAGCTTAACTTAATAATTGTCGATTATACTGATCATCAACCGCAATACGCAAATATTTAAGAATAAACGCACACGATTGTGCGAGATCTCTTACAGACTTTGCGGTTTTATATAGGCATAATAGCTAACCCAGATACTTAATGGATTGATATTCTGGGCTTATTAATTAACCTTGGTACATGGATGTCCTTATAACTAGGATGACTATAAAAATTAAAGAGAATTGTCATGTTTAAAAATTTACCTCAAGAACTACAAACGGAAGTGATGGTTTACCTGCAAACCGATAATTTTATTGGTGCGAAGAAACTAGTTGAACAGTACTTTATACAAAATGAAGTTGTGGTCCACTAACCGTTGTAGCTAAAATTTATACAATTAGCGGCTGGATATTGCATTCAGGCGTGATTAGATTATAGTAGCCCGAAATGTCTTTTTGGGTGCTTTATATGACTAAATACAATACTGCAAGTAATAATTATTACTTTGTGGTGATAGCCATGGTGGCTGCATTAGCCGGCATTCTATTTGGTTATGATACCGGCGTTATTTCTGGCGCTATACTATATATCAACAACTACTTTCATCTAACGCCTTTTACCAATGGCATCGTGGTCAGCGCGGTACTATTGGGTGCGCTATTGGGCGCCGCTTTTAGCGGTAATTTGACCGATGCTTACGGGCGAAAATCTGTTCTCATTACGGTTGCTATTATCTTTGTGGTTGGTAGCTTAGCCACTGCGATAGCCAATAATCTTATATTCTTCATTTTGGGCCGTATTGTTGTGGGTGTAGCCATTGGAGTGGCTTCATATGCCGCACCACTCTATATATCTGAAATTGCGCCACCACGTCATCGTGGAGCATTGGTTTCTCTTAATCAACTCGCTATCAGCATTGGGATTTTAGTCTCGTATGTGGTGGATTATATTTTTGCGCAAGGTGACGCCTGGCGCATGATGCTGGGCTTTGGCGTAGTCCCGGCTTTATTACTCCTCTTTGGTATGTTTTTTTTACCTCGCAGTCCACGTTGGTTGGTGTCAAAAGGGCACCATAATAAGGCGTTGGCGGTGTTGCGTTTGATACGCGGTGGCGACCGCAATGTTGATCATGAGGTTTCTGCTATTCGTGCGACTTTGAGCGAAGAAAAAGGCACCTGGCGTGTCTTGTTTTCTAAAAAAATTCGCCCAGTGGTAATTATTGGAGCGGGACTAGCCATTTTGCAGCAAGTCACCGGCATTAACACCATCTTATATTATGCGCCCACTATTTTCACTCTTTCTGGTGTGCACTCCAACACGGCGGCTATTTTTTCAACTATGAGCATCGGCGCTATATTTGTATTATTCACACTGGTCTCTTTGCCTCTTATCGACAGCCTTGGCCGTCGCAAATTATTAATTTCAGGTTTGCTCGGCATGGCCGTTGGCTTAGCCATGATGTCTTGGGGCTTTGCTCATAAACTCGCTCCCCACGCACAAGTCGTGTTGCATGCTGGCGTGTTAATTTACATTGCTTGTTTCGCTTTTAGCTTAGGGCCCATTATGTGGCTGATGATTGCTGAGATTTATCCGCTCAAGGTACGCGGCATTGGCGCGAGCTTTGCCACTTGTATTAACTGGCTGACCAATGGTATTGTAGCATTAAGCTTTTTAACGATTGTCGATAAAATTGGCATTAGCACCACCTTTATGGTGTATTTTGCCATGTGCCTTGTGTCCATCATATTCGTGTATTTTCTAGTCCCCGAAACTAAAGGTGTTACTTTGGAGCGTATCGAAGCTAATTTATTAGAAGATAAAAAATGGCGCCATTTAGGCGACAAGTGAAAGTGTTACTTTTGCGATAAAATCATTCCCTTAATTAAGGGCCGCATTCAATAATTTAAAAATTAAATAAACTTATGAACTTACTTTCCCTACAAAATATTTCACTTGCTTACGGCCTCACTCCATTATTGGAAAAGGCTAACTTCACCATTACAGCACGCCAGCGTATATGCGTCATTGGTCGCAATGGCGCGGGCAAATCAACCTTGTTTAAATTATTAAACCAAGAAACCGACGCTGATAGTGGTGAAATTAATCGCATGCCTGACTTAAAAATTTCTAAGTTAAGGCAAGATATCCCTCAAGGATTAACCGGGACGCTTTATCAAACCGTGGCCGCCGGCCTTGGTAAGTTGGGTGATTTATTGACACAATATCATGCAGTAATAGAGCAAGTTGCCGAGGATGCTTCGCCAGCGATCTTAGAAAAACTACAAAAAGTACAAACCCAAATTGATTTGGCCGATGCGTGGCAGGTGCAACAAAAAGTTGACAGCATTATTACAAAAATGAATTTAAACCCAGAGGCTAACATGGATGCCTTATCAGGTGGCATGATACGTCGCGTGTTGCTCGCGCAGGCATTGGTGGCGGAGCCTGATATTTTATTATTAGATGAACCAACCAATCACCTAGACATTACTGCCATTGAGTGGTTAGAAACCTTCTTGGCCAATTACGATAAAACCATTATTTTCATCACCCATGATAGAAGCTTGGTGCAAAAAATAGCGACGCAGATTGTTGAGCTAGATAATGGCCATCTCCAAGTTTGGGATTGTAACTATACGCAATACCTAGAGCGCAAAGCCGAGTTGTTGGCGGCGGAAGGAAAGGCTAATGCCTTATTTGATAAACGTTTAGCCGAAGAAGAAAAATGGATTCGCAAAGGCATACAAGCCAGGCGCACACGCGATGAAGGCCGAGTAAGACGTTTACAACAAATGCGCCGTGATAGAGCGCAGCGCTATGAGCGTTTAGGTAAAGCAAACTTTGAACAACAAAAAGTTAACTATTCAGGCAAAATGGTCTTTGAGATTGAAAATCTCCATTATGAAATTAATGGCCAAACCATCATAAATGACTTCAGCGCACAAATTATGCGTGGCGATAAAATTGGTATTATTGGCGATAACGGCTGCGGTAAAACCACGTTGCTTAAATTATTATTGTCAGATTTAAAGCCCACCAGTGGCATACTTAAATGTGGCACCAAGTTAGATGTGAGTTATTTTGATCAAAAGCGCGCGCAGCTAGATGAAAACAAATCTGTTATTGATAATGTAAGCCCGAGCAGCGAGTTCGTTGAAATTGGCGGCAAATCAAAACATATTATTTCATATTTAAACGATTTTCTCTTTACCCCAGAGCGCGCCCGCACGCCGGTAAAAGCCTTGTCAGGTGGTGAGCGCCATCGCTTGTTATTGGCGCGCGTGTTTACCAAAGCGTGTAATTTACTGATTTTGGATGAGCCCACCAATGATTTAGATGCTGAGACCTTGGAGTTATTAGAAGAGCGTTTAATGGATTACGATGGCACCTTGCTATTAGTGAGCCATGATCGCGCCTTTATAAATAACGTGGTGACATCTACTCTAGTTTTTGATGGCAAAGGTAACCTACAAGAGTTTGTGGGGGACTATGATGATTATGTGCGTCAAGCTGCTACTTTAAAACAAACACCAGCCGTTAAAAAAACAGTTAACAAAATTGAAAAAGCTAGCACTGTGTCTGCAAAAAAACTGAACTATAAAGAGCAACGTGAGCTCGAACAGTTACCGGCTAAAATTCAAGCATTGGAAGCTGGGCTGAGTGCTCTGCAATCAAAATTGAGTGACAATGATTTTTACCAACAAGATACTGGAACGGTGAGCGCCGCGCAAAAAGAATTAGCAACGCTCGAAGCAGAATTAAAAACGGTCTACGCACGATGGGAACAGTTGGAAAATTAATTTAGTCGGTTTGACAAATATTTTCTCTTTGCCGCCAAACTAAGAAATATAACACCACCCAGGTTAATAGGTTAAAGCCTAATAACATAAAGCCCAGAGGGCGCTGTGAATGCATGGGCAGCTCTGCGGCAATTGAACTCATAATACCCGCAGTGCAAAGCATCACACCGCCCTGAACGGCGCCGGCGGTGCCTGCGGCATCGGGAAATAACATCATGCCAGCTGAGCCCGAGCTAATTAACGTCATACTATTGCCAAACATAAACAGCATCATCGGCAACAAAATAACGTAAACATTAAACTGGCCCGACAACGCTAACAATGTTACAACGGCTATTAAAATAATACATTGGCCACTGAATAATTGGGTCATTAAATTTGTACGCGTTGCCATGTATGAGGTGGTGTATGAGCCTGCCATAAAGCCTACAACCAAAAAGATAGACAGCCAGCCATACTCCACGCTAGATAAGCCTAAAACACCTTGTAATAAAAAAGGCCCGGTTACGTTGTAAATCATTTCTTCTGAAAAGGTTAAGGTGGAAATGAGTAATAAGCCTACAAATAACGATGAGGCCAACACATGCCGATAATCTTTAGCAATAATTTTAAGACTAAAATTTCCCGTAGGGTTTTTGTTGGTTTCGGGTAATGCCCAATAAGCAAAAGCAACCACCACAAAGCCATACAAAAACATAAACACAAAATTACCGCGCCAGCCAAAAAAGTGTTGTATGTAACCGCCAAGAACTTGGGCAACGATAGGCGTAACAGCTATTCCCATACTGATGTAGGCCGAGGCTTTAATAAACTGACCACCGGCAAAGGTATCCTTATTAATGGCTTTTGCCACGGTAGCACTGCCTAAGCCAAGCCCTTGAATAACTCGCCCAAACACTAATATGCTCAAATCATTGGTAACACATGTAATAACACTGCCCACCAAATAGATAGCCATTCCGATTATTAATACGCGCTTGCGCCCAATACTGTCCGATAATGGACCATAAACCAACATTGATAAGCCATAGGCCGCAAGCAGCCATGAATAGGTGAGCTTGATATGTTCTGGGTCGGTTAATAAGGCACGGCGCATGGCGGGCATGGAAGGCAAGTAGATGGCGCATGCAAACTGGCCGATGGTTACAATTAAGAAGGTGAGCAGTAAAATGGTGGATTTATTCTGGGTTGGCATAGGGCGCGCTCTTTAATGTTGACACAGTGTATCATTAATTTTTGGGATGGCCACAGGCTTAGCTTTACGATATAATTTGCCTCCACTTTGGAGCAAATATGTATCTTGGTATTGATTTAGGCACATCGAGTATTAAACTGATTCTCACCGGTGACGGGCAAGATATTTTGGCCCAAGCCTGTAGTGAGTTAGTGGTTCAGCGTCCACAAGCATTGTGGTCTGAGCAAGCGCCAGAATCTTGGTGGCAAGGGTTGTTGCATTGCTTACGCCAGCTGCAAGACAGTGCGGGTGATTTATTGCCCCAAGTACGCGCCATAGGGTTGTCTGGCCAGCAGCACGGTGCAGTATTACTTAATGCCAACGGCGAAGTGTTACGCCCGGCTATTTTATGGAATGATGGCCGCTCCATGCAGCAATGCCAGCAGTTAATGCAGGCCGTTCCCCGTTATGCACAAATTACCGGTAATCTAGTGATGCCCGGTTTTACCGCACCTAAGTTATTGTGGGTGGCTGAGCATGAGCCTGAAATTTTTGTACAAATTGATAAAGTGTTATTACCTAAAGATTATTTACGCTACCGTATGAGCAACGTATTTGCCACTGATATGTCAGATGCGGCGGGTACTTCATGGTTAGATGTGGGCCAGCGTGATTGGTCGACTGAAATGCTAGCGGCAACCGGCTTGTCTCTCTCGCAGATGCCGAGCTTATTTGAAGGCAGTGCGGTTACCGCCAATTTATCCGCAGATTTTGCTGCGCAATGGGGCTTTGACCCAGATGTTGCTTTGGCCGCCGGGGCGGGCGATAACGCGGCTGCCGCTATGAGCTTAGGCGTGGTGTCTGCCGGCACCGCCTTTTTATCACTCGGCACTTCAGGCACCTATTTTGTAGCTGAAGATAATTTCAGCCCTAACGCTAGTTTAGGTGTGCATACGTTTTGCCATTGCTTACCGAATATGTGGCACCAAATGAATTGTCATTTGAGTGCTGCGAGTTGTTTGAGTTGGTGGGCGCAAGCTTGTGGCCATGCTGATGTTGAAGCCCTATTGCTAGAGGCAGAACAGCTAGCCGACTTTACTACAGAGGTTATTTTCTTACCTTATTTGTCCGGTGAACGCAGCCCGCATTCGAACCCTTACGCCCAAGGCGTATTTTTTGGCATCACACACGATACCTCGCGGGCGCAGTTAACGCAAGCCGTGCTAGAAGGCGTGGCGTTTAATTTTGCGCAAGGGCAAAATGCGATGCTTGCGTCTGGTACGCACATTAATGAGGTTGCCGTTGTGGGTGGCGGCGCACGTAGCACTTATTGGGGTAGCGTTTTAGCCACAGCATTGCAGCAACCGTTAACGTATTATAAAGATCGCGAAGTAGGGGCGGCATTAGGCGCAGCCCGCTTGGCATATTTGGCTGTCAATACTGTGGATGCCAGCCACGCGTTTGCCAAGCCTGAAATTGAATTTATTATTGAGCCCGAGGCAAACTTTGTTGAAGCTTTTGCTGCCAAGCAAGTTCGTTTTGAAGAACTTTATCAACGTTTACAAACTTTTTTTCACGAGGAGAAATAAACTATGTCTGATTTTTTTAACGCTATCCCTAAAGTGGTTTACGAAGGGCCAGAGAGCAATAATTTGTTGGCGTATCGTTATTACGATGCCAATAAAATGGTGTTGGGTAAATCTATGCAAGAGCACTTACGCCTAGCGGTTTGTGCTTGGCATAACTTTGTATGGTCGGGCCACGATATTTTTGGTGCCGATGCGTTTGTCCGTCCCTGGCTTGCTAGCAGTGACCCAATGACGCAATGCGAACAACGCGTGGATGCTCTATTTGAGTTTACTGAAAAATTAGACGTGCCTTTTTTCACGTTTCATGACCGCGACTTAGCGCCTGAAGGTAAAAATTTATCGGCCAGCAATGACAACTTGCAGCATATTGCCGATCGCATTGCTGAACGCATGCAGACCAGTGGCAAAAAATTATTGTGGGGCACGGCTAATTTATTTAGTCATCGTCGTTACATTGCTGGTGCAGCGACTAACCCGGATCATGAAGTGTTTATGTACGCGGTAGGCCAAGCCAAAAAAGCTTTAGAAGTCACGCAGCAGCTAAATGGTGAAAACTATGTTTTTTGGGGTGGTCGTGAAGGTTACGAAACCTTATTGAACACAGACATGGCGCAAGAAGCGGATCAGTTAGCCCGATTTTTCCACATGATTGTGGATTACAAACATAAAATTGGGTTTAAAGGTGATTTCTTAATTGAACCTAAACCTTGCGAGCCGACTAAACATCAATACGATTATGATACGGCAACCGTGTTTGCTTTCTTGCAAAAATATGGCCTAGAAAAAGAGTTTAAAGTTAACATTGAAGGTAACCATGCAACCTTAGCGGGACACAGTTTTTCACATGAAGTAGCTTATGCCTATGCTAACGATATATTTGGTTCGGTTGATGCCAACATTGGCGACCCTCAATTGGGTTGGGATATGGATTACTTCCCTGTAGATTTAACCGACTTAACCCAAGTGATGTATGAAATTCTACAACACGGTGGTTTTGATAAAGGTGGCTTTAACTTTGACACCAAAGTTCGTCGCCAATCAATTGAAGTTGATGATTTATTCCACGGTCACATTGGTGCTATTGACACACTTGCACGCGCGTTAATGAATGCTGCGGACTTGGTTGAAAAAGATCAGCTTAACCAGTTTGTAACTCAGCGTTACGCAGGGTGGAGCGGAGATTTGGGTAAAGCTATTTTATCCGGTGAGCACGACGTGGAAACCATTAGCAAAATGGTGATCGAGCAGGGCATAGAGCCGCAGCCAGTATCCGGCCGCCAAGAAATGTTACAAAACATCATTAACCGTAGCTTAAAATAGCTTAACGTTTAAACGTAAGGACACAGCATGGCAAAGCAAATTAAAAAACTCGCAATCCTCACCTCAGGTGGGGATGCACCCGGCATGAATGCCGCCATTCGCGCCGTGGTGCGCAGTGCGCAAGCCATTGGCATTGAGGTGACCGGGTTTCTTGATGGCTTTGCTGGGCTGACCAACGACAATTCAATCGCTTTGCCTTCTACTGCGGTTGCCAACACTATTCAACGTGGCGGCACAATTTTACGCACGGTTCGCTTTCCAGAATTTAAAGAGCCTGAGGTTCGTGCTAAAGCGATTGCGACTTTAAAACGCCATAACATCGACAACTTAATTGTCTTGGGTGGCGATGGCAGTTTTAGAGGCGCAAAATTATTAAGTGAGGAGTCCGGCATTAGTGTGATTGGTATTCCGTGCACTATTGATAATGATATTAACGGCACAGAATATTCTATTGGCTTTGACACTGCGCGCAACACCGCCTTAGAAGCGATTGATAAAATTCGCGACACCGCATTTAGCCATAGCCGAAATTTTTTAGTGGAAGTGATGGGGCGTGCCGCTGGATTTTTAGCCATGGATGTTGGCATCGCTGGCGGTGCCGAGTTTGTGCTAGTGCCTGAATTGAATATGTCTGTTGACGCATTAATAGACAAAATGTCGCAGAGGCAACGTTATAAAATGGGGTCTATTATTGTCGTGGCTGAAGCCGACAGACCGGGACACACCTTTGAAATTGCTGATAAAATCAAAGCTAGACTCGATATTGAATATAAAGTTTGCGTGCTTGGTCATATTCAACGCGGTGGTAGCCCCACAGTTCGTGACCGAAAAATTGCTTCATTGATGGGCTATCATGCAGTACAAGCTATTTGCTCAGGGCAAAGTAAACAAATGATAAGCTATGTAAATGAGCATTGTGCATTAATGCCAATACCAGACGTAGAGCTGGCTGCGCGTAATTTGATTGATACGAATATGGTTGATATTAACCAGGTATTGTGTGGGGTTTAAGCTTCAATAACCTCTTTACTTTGAGTTAATAAAGCAGACTTTTGCGCGTAACAATCTTGCCACAACAGGGTTGCGCCAATAACCGCTGCGGGCATGACCACTAAATTAATTACTGGAATCATAGTGCCCAACAACACAAACGCGCCAAAGCTAAAGTTAGTGCTGCGCTGGGTGCTTAGCAAACCTAGCATCTCTTTAAAGCCGATGTTATTGTTATCCATTGGGTAGTCCATATATTGAATGCTCATCATCCAAGCGTTGAAAATAAACCACAAAATGGGCACAATTAGGTGTACTAAGGGAATGAATAATAAAGGAATAAAGAGTATAGCGCGCGGTAAAAAATATAGAAAGCTACGCCCGGCTCGGGCTACATTGCGTGGCGTGGCAGCAATAACTTGGGCCATGGTCATGTCTGCACTGGGTGGCCGGTCGCCATAAAGTTCCTGCACTTTTTCTGCTAATAAGCCATTGAACGGGGCGGCAAGAATATTACTCACTATAGTAAAAGTGTAAGTAAAAATTAATGCCGTCAGCATGGCAAACAATAGCCACAATATCGAGCTTAACCAGGCCAGCCAACTAGGCAAAAAGCTTACCAACCAAGCGACCAAATGGTGAAAATAATGTTTTGCCAAAAATAAAAGACCAACCATAAACAGAATGTTCATTAAAATAGGAAATAGCACAAACAAGCGGAGCTTGGGGTGAGATAAAAGTTTGAAACCCCGTAATAAGTAATCGCCAGCTGAATAGTTGTGAGTCATAGTAAAACCTAATGGTTATTGTTGATAAATTTAATTAGACCTAAAGCGTGTGGTAGTCTATATTTACCCCTGAATTGAACCAGGAGAAACACATGACTACCGTAAACATTGGCATCGATAACCCCGGAATTATTGCAGATGCGCTAAGCCGTTATTTGGCTAATTCCTACTCATTATACCTAAAAACCCAGAATTTTCACTGGAATGTCACCGGTCCAAACTTTCAAGCACTACATACCATGTTTGAAGAACATTACACTGAATTAGCTGCAGCGGTCGATGAAATTGCCGAGCGGATTCGCGCTTTAGGTGTTAAAGCCCCGGGTAGCTTTTCGGCATTCGCTAAATTAGCTGATATTGCTGAAGCCGGTGAGAATGTGGCAGCGAGTGATATGGTGGCGCAATTAGCCTCGGATCACCAAACCATGTCGCGCATGGGCCGTGAATTGCTGGCGCTAGCGGGCAAAGAAAGTGATGAAGTGACCTGTGGCTTAATTGCTGCGCGTATGGAAATTCATGAAAAAACGGCTTGGATGTTACGCAGTAGTTTGTAATATATAGGTTTTGAAGGTGTTACGTCGTTGCATTCAACGCAACGACGTACAAGGCAAACGCACTATAGAGCCCGTCATGTTGCAAGATATCGTTGATCTAGTTTGTAAGAGAATGTCTATTTCTACTCAATTTGCTCGTTTGAAAAAAGTACAGCGTTGCGAGGCGCGTCGCGACGCGGCAATTGTCTTCTGGACAACGCTGAATTTAAGAGATTGACCTGTGCCCTCGGGTGCGCGTGACTACGCTTATCGCAATGACAATATGGGAGGGGAAATCATGATTTAAAACTCTTCCAGTTGCATTTTGTACATTTTTAAAGCTTGCCTCATACACTGCCTTTATTGTCAGGCCACCATGTCCCCTTAGCTGAGCGAAGCGCGGGGCGTTTTTTATTATTGTTTTTTTATTCTGAACCAGTGCACTACGAGGTGCTCGTACCCGCGGATAAAACTGTCTATGAGAGGTTTTTATACCCAACTAATATTGTTGATAGCGAGGTGGTTGATCGATATCTAAAAACAAACCGCTCAATTTTATTAGAAGCTAGAAATCTAGGCATTTTTAAGCACGGAAAATATACACATTGCTTGCATCTGCTTTACGTGTGTGTTGCCAAAGAATTAGGCCTGCTTGATATTACGAGACCCAATAATAAACTCCAAGCTACGCTTATCGATAATAAAAACTATTGGGCTATATTTCAACATCAAGGCGCTTTGTTCAAAACACCCGCATGGCGTGTTATTTTTGATGATATTCCAGATGATAAAAGAATTCGCTCACAAGCCAACAAACCTGGCGCTGACGGCATTGCTGGTTTAGCACATGCGGGTATAATGACAGGGATGTATGCCATGCATCTATATTTGTTTTTAGATGATTCGCTTAGCACCTTGGCTTTTTATTGGCGCCTACATTACATAAAATCTGTAAAGAAATGTGCGCCGACAGCAAGACCTTTTTCAGCAGAAGTTGGCAACCAAACGGTTAACTGCTGTGCCGTCCAATCTCCCACGAGACTTGTAAATGGTGTTGACGGCGGAATACCTAAATGCTTAGAACATATTAAGAAATATCTTCCACAATGGCAGGAAAAGTATCCCAGCTATCAAATTGCGCCAAGCTTATATCGTAAAAAAAATATTCCTATTGCTGATCAAGCTAAGGGCTTAAACGGATTATTTGCTCGTGTAGAAACAAAGGTGCTAAGCGAACACGCCGTAAATTTTCGAGCTGAAAAACGGTTCCGCTTAGACTAGGGTGTAGACCATATCTGACAAAATTCAAATAATGGCCAATTGCGAATTGTGCTTGGCGGTGACCCTCTAAACCCGTATAATCACGTCAATTATATGAATTAACGAGGATGAAGCTAATGTTACAAGGTATGCGTGAAGGTGCAGGAAAATGGCTAGTATGGGTTATTATTATGTTACTCGTTGTCTGCCTGGGGCTTTGGGGTATCAGCTCTTACTTTATGGGTGGCTCGTCCGCAACCCCGCCGGTGGCCAAAGTGAATGGCGATAACATCACGCAAGGCGAATTACTCACCGCTTATAATCGTCTACAGCAAACACAACCTAAGCTTTTTACGCCTCCAGGTGCGAGTAGCAAAATTAAACAAGACATTCTTAAAAGCCTAATAACCCAACAAGTGCTATACCAAGCGGCTCAATCTGCTGGCTTTGCCTTTAGCGATGCGCAAGTTAATGCGTTTATTTTACAAATACCGGCTTTTCAGCAAAATGGCGTCTTTTCACAAGAGCGATTTAATGTGCTGCTTGGGCGCTTAAACTATACCTCTGCTCAATTTGTGCAAAATATTGAGCAAACGATGATGATTGATCAAGTGC
The DNA here is from genome assembly GCA_034112285.1 of Gammaproteobacteria bacterium. Taxonomy (GTDB): domain Bacteria; phylum Pseudomonadota; class Gammaproteobacteria; order JABDGN01; family JABDGN01; genus JAWUVP01. The sequence goes on along the minus strand of JAWUVP010000052.1, from coordinate 3,074 downwards.
GCAACGGCATTGCAGCCAGTGCCTTGATGTTGCCGTTTGAAGCTGATCAGTTCGCTACTTTGTTTGCGCAAAAGCGTGATATGGGTTTTATGTTGATTCCAGCCAGTAAATTTTTATCTAAGGTTAAGGTGAGCAACCAAGCGATTAAAACCTATTATCAACAACATCAAAATGATTTTAAAACCCCTGAGCAAGTGAGTGTTTCCTATGTGGAAATCACTCCTAAATCGATAGAAAATTCCATCAAGCCTACAACCAAAGATCTAATAGGATATTATGAAAATAATTTAGCTAATTTCACCACCCCTGCGCGCTGGCATGTGGCGCATATTTTATTGCAAGTGCCGGCTAATGCTAATGCAAAACAGCTAGCCGCAGACAAGGCGACCTTAGAAAAAATACGCGCACAAGCGGTTAAAGGAACTGATTTTTCCAACCTAGCCAAACAACATTCACAAGACATTATTACTGCGAATGAGGGTGGGGTGATGCCTTGGTTTAGTGCTGGAAACTTAGGGCCTGTTTTTGAAAATACGGTAGCAGCTTTAAAACCAGGTGAACTGTCACAACCCGTGCAAACACGTTATGGTATGGAATTAATCAAACTGCTTGCTGTAGAGAAGCAAAAAGTGAAGCCTTATAATGCAGTGGCTAACAAAATAAAAGTCACCTACGTATCTGAGCAGGCTCACAAAATCATGGCTGACAAGCAAGACCAGCTAACCAACAGTACCTTTGAAGATCCGGGTAGCTTGGCTCCCGCGGCCAAAAAATTGAAGCTTACCGTACAAACCAGCCCTCTGTTTACCCGTAAAGGGGAGGCGAAAGGTTTATTGGCTCAACCCAATATTATCGTTACCGCGTTTAGTGATGACGTGCTAGTGCAAGGCAACAATAGTGAAGTTATTACTTTATCTGATGGTGGATTATTGGTGCTGCGAGTTAGTAAACATGTGCCCGCCGCTGAGATAGCTTTGGCGACCGTAAGCAAACAAATTAGCAGTACCTTGGCTCAGCAGCAAGCTAAAGATGATGCTGCCGCTCTAGGCAAGGTATTATTGCCCCAGCTCACTAGCAATACTGCTGCCGCGACCGTCGCTTTGAAGCATGGCTTAACTTGGGTTAGTAAACTCAATGTTGCGCGCGGTCAAAAAGGTATTGAACCGCAAATTGTGGCCCAGGCCTTTAACACCGCAGCGCCTAGCGCAAACCAAGCCTTATCGGTGTCAAGTGTGCTATTGAGCAGCGGCGACACGGCTCTGGTGGGTGTTAGCAAGGTTGTGACTCCCGCAGTCAGCGCCACACCAGCGGGCTTGCACAAAATCTTGGCTGAACAGCTTAGCCAGCTTTTTGCCGGTGCGCAATACCGCAGCTATACCGCACGCCAAACAGATAAAGCGAATGTGATGCAGTATCAGCAGAACGTGCTGTAACAAGCACTTTAAAAGATTAGTGTTCCTGCATATAGAGCACTAATCTCTGCTTTAAGTTGTTTAAATAAATTACAATAATGGCTTGCGCTCCACAGGCTTTGTACCTATAATCTCCAGGCAGTCTTGGCTTACAAATGTTGTCTGGTTCGTCTCTTTTTTACTCGTTCCTCTCAAATGTCATTTTAAACCATGTCGCATGCTTATATTTTAAGCCAGTAAGTAGGCGTTATGCACAACAATTATGTTAAACATTATATTATGAGGAATAATACATTATGTCAGAATCAACAACAGATATGTTTCTTGGTAACTTACCTTTTTCACTCGGTGAAGATGATATTAGAGACCTTTGTGAAGAATACGGTACAGTAAACCGTATTAACCTAATTAAAGATCGCGAAACTGACCGCCCACGTGGTTTTGGTTTTGTTAGCTTTGCTACTTCAGAGGAAGCTAACAAAGCTTCTACTGCTTTAGACGGTAAAGAAGTCGATGGCCGTGCTTTACGCGCCAACTTAGCTGAGCCTAGAAAGCCTCGTGATGATAGCCGTGGTTCTTACAACAGCAATTCACGCGGTTAATACGACTAGCTAGCTTTTTGGTTAGCTGAGTATTAAAAGGTCGAGCTTGCTTGACCATCGCCATGCCGACGGACATTAACATGTCTGGCGGCGTGGTTTTTTTATGGCTGAAATTAACCTGCGCACATCTATTTATATGCATTTCTATCATTATTGTCTATAATTGCTATCTAGGAAGAACATTAATAGGAAGGATGTAATGAACAAACTCTTAGTCTGCATGGGTTTATCGTTGGCAATAGGCTTGTCAGCTCAAAGTAGTAATGCCGCCAGCGCCTCAAAGGATAAGAAACAAGCAAAAAAATCATTAACAGCAGAGGGGAAAGCTAGCCCCAACAAGCCTATTACACATCAATTATCTTCTAATGCTAGTAAGGGTGCTCAGAAAATAAAAATGGATCAAAAATGGTTGAGTCAGCATAAAGCGATGAATGATTACCTGAAAATGGCACAAACCTATTTGAAAAAATCAACCCGTACTGCTGCATCACAAACGCAAGCGCCTATACGCACAAATCAAGAACATACTGCTAGCTATAAGCTGGGCCGTGCCTACGCCAATGAATTGCTATTAAAGCACTTCAGCGATAACAGTTTATCTCTAGAAGTTAAACCGCTGACTAGCCATGAGTTACAGCTGTTTGGTCGTTCACTAAACACGCATTTTGATAAAGCAGATAAAGCTTATTTTAAGCTTAATGACACTTCAGACACTTTGAGCATGGTGTTGGCAGACCCTGACCAAGTGTTAGCGCCGCTTGAAAAAGTAAGCTATAAGGCCGGAAACTTGCCCACCAGCCGTGGCACTTCACAGCCGCCCGCGGCAGCATTTGAAATTACTATTAAACCGCAGAAAAGCAATAATGACTTTTCAACCCTCACTCTCATGCATATGCGTCAAGCGTAATAGCTTAATTATTTAAGATGGTTAATGAGTAAATGCCCAGCTACGCTGGGTATTTTTTTAGAATTTTCTATCGGTATCTGCAATAGTCGGCACGGTAACTTTAGGTCTTGGCGGCGCAAACTGTGCAAACAGTGAGTAAAAACAAGGGATTAT
>JAWUVP010000051.1:0-23223 GCA_034112285.1 Gammaproteobacteria bacterium | reverse complement strand
TTTCTTAAGGTTTAGTTAAGTATTGCTGTGTATTATTTGGACATTGCTAGGAGCCATTATTGCAATGCTGTCTCACACGTCGCAGGCATATAAGCCACGGATTTTTCGATTAACTGGCGTAAAAGTGTTTGATCCACATCTGCGATGTTTTTAATATAATAAGTGATAATAATAGAGGTGAAAAACGATGCCTGAAGCTATTGATTTAACCGAACCAATGAGTCGTGCTGGCGCTGCTCCCCCCTCTGACTCATCAGATTTCGCTCCTGAAGACTTTATAGAGGTTGAAAATATTTTTAACGGTTGGTCGGCGGAATCTATTCACTACAACGATCATATAAACTGGAAACCAATCCTAGAGGAACTATTAGCCAAAATTAAAGCGCAACTTAAATCTATACTTTTTATAAATTCTAAACAGAAAAAGTTACACTTAGCACATATTGACACACAAATAGAAAAACTTTCGCCGGGACATATTGCCCCAGCAGTTTGTAACAGAATTTTAGCCAATTTATTTAAGGTTTGCTTGGAAAATGAAAATGCTATTTCGCTCATACACAGTAATTTTTTAAATGCAGTATTGCGCATCATTAATACAAATGAATGCCTACGCAATTTAATACAACTCGCCACAGATGGTAATAAATTTATCACAAAACATTCTTTAAACATATTTATTGAAATCGATTCATATTACACGTCACTAATCCAGCTTGAGGTATCAGGAGTAAAGCAAGCATTGCTGAATAGTGTTGAGCACGCTCATGATAAAACAACAACTTTAAATGATGGGCGTCACTACTTTGCCGACGAATCACATTCATATCTAATTTGCATTGAAGTAGATAATGCTGATGCTATCAAAATTCAACTACAAAAATTTAAAAAGGAGCTTATTGAAAATAAATTGGCTTTACCTAATGATACACTCTTACGCGCACTGCTAAGCTTTCAAAAAGGAGCTTGCATTGAAGGTGTCTGCGCAGACTTTACCAATTTACCCATTATTGGGTATAAAGGAACCTATATAAAAAATAATGAGAAAATACTCTTTAAGACTAACAAAACCAAACCTAACTGTGTGCAAATAGTTTATAGTGTTCAGGTAGCAGGCTACACACCCGAGTTTGGTGCAGAATACAACTACTCATCACCGGCTAAATTAATCATTTCTTACGATTTTTCAGGCATATGCGCCAGTACACTCACGCTTAATAATGTTAACTGTGAACTGCAATCAACCACTCGACACAAGGGAACAAAAGGCACGCCTCTGGCAGATGAAATTTGTGCTATCTGGAAGACGTCTGTAGCTTTATTACGGCAACACGCAGGCCCGCATCAAGTGAGACCTGGTAGAAAGCTTGGTGATTTTTTGCTGTGATATCAATTTAATTGATACACCACATAAAGACTATGTCACCAAGGCCAACCTGACCCTGGCGACGCTCACAGAATTAGAGGACGTGCAAAAACAAGCCGCCTGGCTTACCGCGTTGCAAGCAACCCTGTAAATCGGGGTCCCAGCCACCACCTATTCAAGCAAGGGAAATCCCTTGCTATTTTCATCTTACATGCTATTATGTTCAAAATTTAGACAATTCAAGGCCCGTCAGAAAGACAAGCCCTTTTGTTCAAATTTTGAAGAGAAAATAATGCTATCATATTAATTAAAAAGGATATTAACTAAATGAACAAAACATTAACTAGCTACCTACTCGCTGCTTCAGCCCTATTTACCACTCATTTAACCGCTGCCAGCCTCAATAAAGATGCCTGGTTGCAGCAACACCAAAATGGCACCGGCTTCTACATTGGCGCGCAAACCGGAGCCATCCAGTCAAGCTCACACGTTATTACCAATTTATACTCTGGCGATATCATCGATGATCACTCCAGCAATGCGGGCACGCCTTACCGCCTTGCTCTGGGTTATAACTTTACCCATCAGTTTGGTTTAGAAATGGCTTACAGCAACTTCGGTACTGTTAATGAAGTTCAAGGCCCTTCTGATTTTAGTGGCGACAATATTCATACCACCGCGTCTGTGAAAAAAAGCAGTGTTGAGTTAATGGGTTTATATCATATTCCTTTTGGTACCAACTGGGATTTTTACGCTAAATTGGGTATGGCTTATTTACAGGGCACCTTAGATACCTCAGTCTCCACTAAGGGAAGCCTTCCCTGGTATTGGCCACCAGGCGTACCGAGTAATTTTAAACAACATAAAGTAGCAACGGCGCTAAACCCTGCTTACGGATTTGGTCTTGGCCGCAACTTCTTTTCGGGTCGACTTTTTGTAGGAATGGATTGGTATAGAGTGGCTGCCTGGTCTGGAAGCTACAATGACTACTTGAACTCAATGTTACAATCGAATTCAATGCTGTCATTAAACATGATTTATCGCTTTTCACCTTATACATCAGTGACCAGCAACAGTGGCTTTTGGAATAAAAACTCAAGCAACCATTTCTATGCAGGTGTCTTAGCCGGTGGAAACTTTATGAGTGAAACGGATTCCCAGGATACGCATGTGACTAAACCAACGTTTGCGGGCATGGTCGATGCCGGTTACATGTTCAATAACTACGTAGCTATTGAGGCTGACGCACTCTCTGTTCTTGCTGCAGATACACCAGATACTTCAGCCAGCGGTATAGGCGTTATGTTGAAGGTTTCTACCCCCATTGGCAAAGGCTTCGATGCTATAGTTAAAACAGGGATGTTCCTTTGGGCAGGCCCTGCATACGCTTTGGGTGTCGGTTACAATGCAACGCCGCATCTGCAAGTTAGCGCTCAGTTTATGTCCGTCGATACTAATACTGGTATATTCAGTGCCGGCGAAGATGATTCAGACAACATCGTGGCAGCCGGTATAGAGTACCGCTTGTAAACCCATCGTATTGCTTAGAGGCTTGTGTTTTCAACAAGCCCCTAAGCTTTTCTGATTTGATAATCTCTCTATTGCCAGGCCACAGATGTTAACGGCCTTCACGTCATCCATCCTCGGCATTGGTCCTGCAGCGGGCTTTTTTTCCTCGACGTGCGCATGTTGAAACTTGTTAGATCATTCGTGCACTGTACACAAATGCCTTGCCCACTTTATGCTTTTGCGCCAAGCCTTGCTTAGCGAGTTTCATTAAATCGGTGCGGGAGGTTTCATAGGTGATTTGCATGCGTTGTTGATAATGCGCCAAACGGTATTGACGTGAGGGCGCTTGCTGCATTTCGGCCAGAATGTGTTGCTGGCGTAGGGTGAGCTTGGGGGGCAGAGCTTGCATTTGGGTATTTTGCTCCTGTTGGCGTTGCTGGTATTGCTCAATGGCGCTCAGCACTGCGCTGAGCTGGGCTATTAAAAAATAGGTCACGTCATTCGCATCGCTTTGGGTGTAAAGAAAGCTGCGGAAATAATCGTCTTGCGCTGAAAGTAGTCTCTCGCTAAGGGCAATTAGCGGTGCAAGGCTGTAACCGGCGCGCTGCATTTGCCAGTAGAATATGGCACGCGCGGTGCGGCCGTTGGCATCGTTAAAAGGGTGCAGGTAGGCTAATTGATAATGCAAAATAATGGCTTTAAGCAACGGGTGCATATACCGCTCGGCGTTCAGCTCATCTTCATTGGCAAATTCACACAAACTCACCAAGCCTTGCGCCACCTCCTGCGCCTCGGGGGCATTAAACACGGTTTGTCCGTCGCGTTGCAGCGCATAAGCTGCGCTGCGCCAAGTGCCCGATGGGCTGGCCTGCAAGGCTTGGTTAAGGGTAAGCAAGCGCTCGGGGGTTAAGGCTTCGGTCGATAGCTGTTGCAAACATTGATATTGAGCCAGCAATTCTTGCTCCACTGGCAATGCTGCCGGGCAGCCGCTGCAGAGCAAATCTAGCCCGGCGGCGCTGTCAATTTGCCCGCCGGCCAATTGTAAGCTGGCAAGTGCTTCAGCAATAAAATTATCGGCCGGTAGTGTTTGCCCAAGCGCCGCGGGCAAACTTGAGCCGAGTAAACGCTCAACCTGGGTGAGCAGTTTCAAGAGTTGGTCGTCCAACACCCAGTAACAAGACGCACCATTTGCCGTCCAGGGCAAGGCTTGCAAACGCGCTCGCCGCTTGGCTTTTAGCAGCTGCCACCATTGCTTGTGGTTAATCCCTTGCACCGGCATTTGCTTTTGCGACAAGGTATCCCAATGCAAATAGGTGTCTTCTAACGGGGCCAATTTGGCCTCAAGCTCTTGCCAAAAGCGGCTGGAGGTATCGTTGCCTGTTTGCGGAGGAGGAGTGGGGATTTGCATGCTAAGCCCTTGAAAGTTATTAATAAAAGGCATTATATACTAATATTTTAATGATTAGTACCTTCAAAAACAGCTCTTGAAAGCTAATATCAAAATATTTCTCTTACAAAAACACGTCGCTACGAGACGCATGGCGACGCGCACCCGAGGGCGCAGGTCAGTCTCGTATCGTAATTGTGCTCTGTTTTAGGAATACAGCTACCCAAAAAAATTGCCGCGTCACCTCGTTCCTCGCAACGACGATTCCGCCTGTAAAATCGATGTGTTAGTGTTATTTTAATTCTGTTTTACTCACTTTTTAGTGCGCTCACGCGCTGGCCACAACCAAAGGCTGCCCAATATCACCAAGCCACCTATTACGTACGGCGTGGGTAAATAATAAGACACAAAGAAGCTGCCTGCGAAAGTGACCGCAATGTCCATGCAGGCTTGGCTAGCGCTCATCATGCTCATGGCGCGGCCTTGGCCATGGTCGCCGGCTAAGTTCGAAACATAGGCGCTCATATTGGTTAGGAAAAAGCCAATGCCCAAACAGTACAAGCCCATCAAGCAATAAAAGCCAACGTTAAGGGGTAAAAAGCCCATGACCAATAATCCAACGCCGATTAAGGCAATGGCAACTGGAACAACTTTTTCTGGCGGCACTTTGCTGGCCACCAACGGCACCAAGCAGATTTCCACTGCCACAATGCCTAGGCCCACCCAAGAAAAAAGATGGTTAATAAATTCATTGGTTGCGTGGTGTTTCAGAAACAGGAATTCACCGGAGTATTGAAAAAACAAACTCCAGCCCAGCTGAAACACCATCCAAAGAATTAGCACTTTTTTCATACGGCTATTGTGGAAAATGGCGCCGATGCGACGAAAATTTAACGACCAGTAAATCTTCGAATCCGTAGGGTAGGGCAGGGTTTCGCGAAACAGCAATACAACCATTAAAAAAGCGAGCACATAACCTGAGGCAATCACCCAATACACATTGGCATAATTCACCGCATGCGTGGTAAAGCTAATTAAATACGGCCCGACCACAAAACCTAGGCTAACAAAAATGTATTGCAAATTAAAGCGCTGCGTCTTGCCTTGGCCCTGGTTACTATCGGCGACACTCGCTTGGCCAAGCGCTAAATTAGCCGCCACGGTCGCGGTAATCATTCGGCCAAGAATAAAGATCACAAACAACTGCGACATAACGCCAATGCCCATTAAAAAATAACCAATAGCCGAGCCTAACACTGTGCAAAACAAAATAGGCTTACGGCCAAACTGATCCGACAACTGCCCCCAAATAGGCGTTAATAAAAACTGACCCAAAGGCAGGATTAACAAGGTCAGTCCATACACAGTGGCCCGCTGGTGATCGCCAAGGCCCAGAGCAAACACACTGTGCTTATCCAATACCAAGGGAATGCTGGTGCCAAAAAAGACACTGACGCTGAGAAAATCTAAAAAAGTGATGAATAAAATAATGCCGAGGTTGCGGAATTTCATAGGCCGGACACTCAAATTGTGAAAGACGCAATGGTAGCATGCAATGCGGCTGGGCGAAATAGGAGGTAAGATGGGTGGATGCGGCATAGACTTCGCCATGTTCTGAGAAAATGCCTGACTGAGATTAACCTGTACCCTCGGGCGCACGTCGCTACGCTCCATGCAACGACGATATGGGAGAGAAAACCATGATTTAAAACTTTTCTAGTTATATTTTGTACATTTTTTAAAGCGTGCACGCCCTGCAGGAATACATTTAGCTTATGTGCTTTAAGTTTAGCTTAAGCTTTTGTGGTTATACTAAATTATAATATAAATAAGTGCTGAACATGATAATAACTAAAAAAATGGCCAGGCACGATGTGGTCTAAACACTACCGAGGCCGGGCAGGCTTGGCCGAACATCGGCCGCTTAAAATTAGCACCTGGCAGCGCGATGTCTTAGCGCAATACAAAACAAATCCTCGCGCATTTAGGCTGGCCGTAGAGTACGCCAAGAAAAACGGTAAATTTCGTCGTAAAGGTGGGCCAGAGCAAGTAGGCATTTCTTGGTATAATTATTCAATTTTATGCTTGAAAACACATACTGGCAAAGCGTTTTGCGTGTTGATTTCAAATATTCTCGTGGGGGCACCAGGGGCTCATGGCGTAGCTAAAATTGTCTTTATGATTAATGATGGCACGGTCCCCACCATAAACGATGCCAAACCCATGGTTTTGAAAATCATTCATGATACAGAAACGATATCGCCTGAAGTGGGTGTTAGCTCATTAGACATTTGGCAAAAACTTCACCCCGATGCAACACTAGGCTCGGCACAACGTACACTCCCTGATCCTGACAAGCAAAAATGCTATTTGTTAATTCCTTATTTAGAAGGTAAAGATCTGTTTGATGTGTTAATGAAGCGGTCCGTTAAAAAATATTTAGCGAGGCTCGCCATTGCTTCGGCTGTGATTAGGGCCGTAGAAAATTTTCACATTAAAACACTCTGCGCTCATAGAGATATAAAGCCTGAAAATATAAAAATGCAAGGTGATGATAAAACATGGCGCGCAACACTGTTGGATTTTGATCCCTGCATGGATATGACGCCCGGCAAGAAATTTGGCACACTCTGCTATATGGCGCCAGAAGTATTTTCGGCCAAAAGAAATGAATGTCCGCCTTATACAATAGAGGGTGATGTTTATAGTTTAGGCATGGTGTTGCTGGAGATTCTTGTGCCGTCCGGCAATACGCTAGAGATTTTAAACCAACAAGAAATCCGCGCTATAAAATTAGATTCCGCTATAATTCATTCGCTGTTAGCAAGTGACCCAGAGATAAAACGTTTGCCCGTAGATATCAAAGATTTTATTGTGCGGATGCTTAGTGAAGATAAAATTAATAGACCCGCTTTGAAACTTGTGGCGCAAGCTTTTAGTGCGGAGCTTGAAAAGCGGATGAGTACCTCTTTCAAAGAGAAACTTAGGCCCAGATCAGCGCATATCAATGCGGCAAGCCCGCTTCTTTTCGAAGAAAAAGAGCCTGACGGCTCAACAAGTTGGTGTCCTTGTTTTTCATGGTGGTAAGAGTGAGAGAGCAATAACCACGACAATAACTTTGCTAGCTAGCATGTTTGCCTCATTGTTGCTTTTATGACTATTATAAAAGTAACAGTCAAATTTAGAACCATCAAGAAAGCATGTAACAGGTTGGTATTGTTAGTATAAAACAAAACTGTACCTTATAAAATAGAGTGCGGCTACGGCACAAGATTGCCACGGCCTACGGCCTCGCAACGACGGGCTTTATTCGAAGAGCAGCGCGGCGGTGAAAATATCAAAATAGCTGAGCGCAGTGAGCGATTAAGTAGATTGCGGCTGCGGCTGAAGGTTGACCTGTGCCCTCGGGTGCGCGTTGCTTCGCTCCTCGCAACGACGGAAAGGCAGGCTATTCTTTTTTCGAGGAGCAACGCGACAATGAAAAAAATCAAAATAGTCGAGCGCAGCGAGCTCCTCCTCCCCCCCACATCACAGGCTTTGCGAGGCGTGATGAATGCTACCTTTTCAAGCCCCTCGCCGGCAGGACGCCGGCGCGGAGCCTACATGGACGTATTCACGGCGTGGCTTGAAAAGGTGGCGTTCATCACGCCCCCAAGCAAAGCCACCACACCTATTTAATGTGGGCTAAAATACCATCAAGCTCATCAAGATTCGAATAACTAATCACTAGCTTACCCTTACCTTTAGCACTATGCTCAATCATAACCTTAGCACCCAGCTTTTCAGATAAATCGGTCTGCAAACGGCGCGTATCAGGATCTAACCCGGGCTTGCTAACAAAGCCCGCGGTTTTACTTTTTTGTGCACGGCGAATAAGCGCTTCGGTTTCGCGCACGGTTAAACTTTTATTCACCACGGTGCGGGCCAATTCACTTTGCTCAGGGCCGGCAACGGCTAATAGTGCACGGGCGTGGCCCATTTCTAAGTCGCCATTTTCTAACAATAATTTCACGTCGGTGTTTAAATTAATTAACCGCAATAAGTTACTAATGCTCGCGCGAGATTTACCTACTAAATTAGCCACTTCTTGGTGAGTTAATTTAAATTCTTCGGTTAAGCGATGGTAGGCAATGGCTTCTTCCATTGGGTTTAAATCTTCGCGTTGCACGTTTTCAATTAACGCCATGGCGCCAGCAGCTTCGTCATCAACGTTGCGCACAATGGCAGGCACATTGTCTAGGCCCGCTAATTGTGCCGCGCGCCAGCGGCGTTCGCCGGCAATAATTTCGTATTTTTTGTCGCCGACTTTGCGCACTAAAATAGGTTGAATAATGCCTTGGCTGCGAATAGAGCGGGCTAATTCTTCTAGCGCTTCTTGCTCCATTCCTTGGCGGGGTTGGTATTGGCCTGATTGCAAGATGTCTACGGGAAGCTGCCGCAAAGTATCGGCAGCAGCGGCTCCAGCCACGGCAGGCTCGGCATTCGTGTCAGCGGGCGTAGCTTTGTCGCCACCGGCGCGACGTCCGCGTAATAAAAATTCTAAATCACGGCCTAGACCACGTTGCTTGTTACTAGCCATTTGCTACCTCGTTTACTTTTTCTGCTCTGCGAATCATCTCGCCAGCTAGGGCTAAGTATGATGCCGCACCTTTTGAGTTGCGCTCATAATGTAAAATAGGTTTGCCAAAGCTGGGGGCTTCTGCCAAACGTACGTTACGCGGAATAACGGTGCGATAAACTTTATCGCCAAAATGTTGGTGTAATTGCTTGTTAATGTCGTTAGTTAAACGATTGCGCGAATCATACATGGTGCGCAAAATACCTTCGAGTTTCAGCTCTGGGTTAACGGCCGATTTGAGTTGATCTATGGTATCTAACAAACTACTTAAACCTTCTAGCGAATAATATTCGCATTGCATGGGGATCAGCACGCCGGTGGCGGCCACCAAAGCATTAATGGTTAACATATTTAAGGTGGGCGGGCAGTCGATAATAATATAGTCGTAGTGGTGGGCGATGCCTTGTAAAATATTTTTCAAACGCATTTCGCGCTCATCACTGTCGAGCAGGGCAATTTCGGCGGCGGTTAAATCTCGATTGCTGGGCAGCATGTCATAACCGGCTGGCTCGGTTTTTTGTATGGCGTCTTCAACTTCGGCTTCGCCCAACAACACGTTAACTAAACTTTTGGGCAAATCGTGTTTATCAATGCCGCTGCCCATGGTGGCATTGCCTTGCGGATCTAAATCTATGAGCAACACTTTGCGCTTAGTGGCCACTAAAGACGCCGCCAAATTCACCGCGGTAGTGGTTTTACCCACCCCACCTTTTTGGTTGGCAACGGCAATAATTTTTGGGCTAATTTCATTCATTGGTTTTTGATCACTACTTAACAAGGTTCTGCATCTAGGTTTGCAACCTATAAAGTCTGCAAACATCCAAGGCTAAATCCTGCTGCTAATTCTTGTTATTTTTCCGTGGGCAGAACACCCTTCATGGCAAGTAAGTGGCCATTGGCGCAGGCCAGATGCTATGAGCCGCGTAGCATAGCATATATAGAAGCGAATGCACGTGATATCACGCTTCACCGGAAGCATGTGTACTTGAAAAAAAGGGGTGCCGACCTTGCCATTCGCACTCACCACTACAATAATTGTTTTAATTTAAACTAAGCCATTAAGCGCTTTTTTTGATGACCACCAAACAACGCTCTGCATCCAAGCCCGCCACCTCTAAGGTATGCACGGTATCGAGTTCAAACCCAGCGGGGAGTTGCTGTAGCTCTTTTGTAGGGGGAACGCCTTTCATGGCAAGAAAACGGCCGTTGGCACAAACTAGATGCTGTGCGCCGTGCAGCATGTCATCAATAGAGGCGAATGCGCGTGAAATGACGCTGTCAAAGCCTTGCGCGGGCTGAAATTCTTCCACGCGACTTTGTACAATTTCAATATTTTCCAGCTCTAACGCTTGCTTGGCTTGTTTTAAAAAACGGGTTTTCTTGCTGCTGCTGTCTAGCAGGGTGAAATGTTTATCTGGGTTCATAATGGCTAGCGGAATACCGGGCAAACCGGCGCCGGTGCCCACATCAATAATGCGTTGGCCATGAAGGTGCGGAGTAACGGCCAAGCTATCATTAATGTGCTTAACCTGCATTTCATCTCGGGCGCGCACCGAGGTGAGGTTATAGGTTTTGTTCCATTTGTGTAGAATATCTAAATACGCACTGAGCAAGGCTTGTTGTGCAAATTCGGTGGTTGACATAATGTTTTCCAAAAGTGGTTAGGCAGGATGCGAGATCAAAAGTGATTGTAGCAAAAGATGCGGGGGGTTAACCAGGTTTAAACCTAGATTCGACGATGTAATATTAAATGTTACGCGCGAATGAGAATTTTACCGAAATATGAGTGTGAACCCAAAAATAACGCCATTATTTGAGTGCGAATCTTAACTTAATGGCAAAATATTAAGGTTTTGAATTTTCCGCACAGGAAAAAAGCAGCAAAATCAATCGGTAACGCTACCCCTCTGCCGACAGAGAAAACTGTTGCCGATAAAACATAAAAGTAAACAGCATCACAACAAAGCCCGCGAAAGCAACGCTGGCCATGCTGATAAACACGGTGTCAAAACTAAAACTGGCGGCTAAGTGTGAGCCCACAAAGCTGCCCAGTGCCCATGAAATATAATAAAAGGCCATATAAAAACCTTGGCCAAAAACTTGCTGTGCAGGCGTCAATTGTTTGGCATAGGTATCATCAAACGCCGGAGACTGCATGCTGGCGGCAAACGCTAACACCGCTTGCAACACATAAAGTTCACCGGGCGTGTGAATAAATAAGTAACCCAGAAAGACTAGCGCCGTCAAAAGATAGGACAGCACAATATAGACTTTTGGTATTTTATAGCGTTGCCCCAACAAGCCAAACAGCAAATTGAAAATGGCGTAGCTCCAAAAGTAAGTGCCCACAGCAAAACCCGCTGCTTTTAACCCACCGCCCAAATGCGCGACGTACGCACTCCATAGAGGGGTTATCATATTCAAGGCAAGAAACAATAATGTCACGCCAAGCAACAATCCGTAAACGTGTGTTTTTTTAAAAAAATCAGCGGCGCCACCCTTGGCTCCGGTGTTCACAGCATTTGAGAGGTTCATTGCACGACGTTTAAAATGTATGGCAATAGATAAAACACAAGCGGCGCTCATGATCATTGCTGAAACAAAAAATAAAATGGAATAGCTGTAATAGTGAACCAAATGTGAGCCTAGAATGGCACCGCCACCCACGCTTAGATAGGTCACAAAAGTAAATACCGCCCAACCCATCATGCTATAGCGGGGCGACATAATAATCCCTAAAATCGCGGCGCTCACCGTTGAAATGACACCCACCGCAATGCCCAAAATAATTTCGGCAAGATATAACAAAGACAATGAATGTATAAATGCTAGAGAAAAAAGACAAAGCCCAGCGACGACGGCCATACCAATAAGGTAGAAAGCGTAGTAGGGATAACGCTCAACGATAAATGAAAAAAGAAGGCTGGCGCCACCCGTCCCCAAAAAGTAACACATGATTGCCATGCCGGCCGTTTTTAAATTGCCGCCCAAGCTTTGGGTGTAATGCGCCCATAACGGCATCATAGTGCTGGCGCCCACCAACATCACCAGCGTGATGACAAGAATTAACGAGTAAACAATTAACAGCTGTGGAATACGCATACGGTTCACTTTTTAAAGTATAAAATTTAGGCTGCAATAACTTTTTTGGCTTGCGATTTTTTTAAAAACACCAGCAATAAAGAAATGGCGGCGGGCGTTATACCTGGAATGCGCGCGGCCATCGCCAACGTGGCAGGGCGGGCTTCACTTAGCTTTTGCTGCACTTCGGCAGACAATCCAGAAATAGCTTTATAATCAAAACTTTCTGGTATCAAGGTTTTTTCGTGGCGTAGTTGCTTTTCAATGTCTTGCTGCTGGCGTTCGATGTAACCGGCATATTTTGCTTGAACTTCTACTTGCTCCGCAACTTTTATATCATCAGCGCCGGGGCCAAACACTTGCATTAAACTAGTGTAACTCATTTCGGGGCGACGCAATAAATCTATGGCACTTTGATCTTTGGTGAGTGGCTTGTCTAAAATTGTATTCACTTTATTCACAAAGTCAGTGGCGGGGCTAACCCATAAATTTTCTAGGCGATTAAGTTCTGCTGTGATCGCATCGCGTTTGATGTTGAAAGCTTCCCAACGTGCGTTGGTAATTAAACCTAATTCATGGCCTGTTTGTGTTAAGCGTAAATCAGCGTTGTCTTCTCTTAGTAATAAACGATATTCAGCGCGCGAGGTAAACATGCGGTAGGGCTCTAGCGTACCCTTGGTAATTAAATCGTCGATTAACACGCCAATGTAGGCTTGGTCACGACGGGGCGTCCAGGCATCTTGGCCTTTGGCAAGGCGCGCGGCATTTAAGCCGGCAATTAAACCTTGCGCACCGGCTTCTTCATAACCGGTGGTGCCGTTAATTTGCCCGGCAAAAAATAGGCCGTGAATAATTTTGGTTTCTAACGAAGGCTTCAGATCACGCGGGTCAAAATAATCGTATTCAATTGCGTAGCCGGGACGAATAATGTGTGCGTTTTCAAACCCGCGCATGGTATGAAGAAACTCAACTTGCACGTCAAAGGGCAAGCTGGTTGATATACCATTGGGGTATAGCTCATGGGTGTTTAAACCTTCGGGCTCCACAAAAACTTGATGCGATAATTTATCGGCAAAGCGCACAATTTTATCTTCAATAGACGGGCAGTAACGTGGGCCCACGCCTTCAATGTTGCCTGAATACATAGCTGATTTGTCGAGGTTGGCGCGAATGATGTCAGCTGTTTTTTCGTTGGTGTGGGCAATGTGGCAACTAACTTGCTTGGGATGTTGCGACACGTCGCCCATAAATGAAAACACCGGGCAGGGGGTATCGCCGGGTTGCTCATCTAATACGGATAAATCTACACTACGCGCATCAATGCGTGGCGGTGTGCCAGTTTTTAAGCGGCCAACACGAAAGGGGAGGGCGCGTAAACGCTCGGCCAAAGCAATAGAGGGCGGGTCGCCTGCGCGGCCCCCTAAATGATTTTCTTGTCCAATGTGAATTTTGCCGCCCAAGAAAGTACCCACGGTAATCACCACGGTGCGCGCATAAAAGCTCAGCCCCATTTGGGTCACGACGCCACGCACGGTGTCTTGCTCCACCACAAGGTCGTCTACCCCTTGCTGAAATAAGGTTAAATTTTCTTGATGCTCTAATTTTTCACGAATATAGGCTTTGTATAAAACCCGATCGGCTTGCGCGCGGGTGGCCCGCACTGCCGGCCCTTTGCGAGAATTTAAGGTGCGAAATTGAATTCCGGCATGGTCAATAGCCTCAGCCATCACCCCGCCCAACGCATCAATTTCTTTGACTAAGTGGCCTTTTCCAATGCCGCCAATGGCGGGGTTGCAAGACATTTGCCCCAAGGTTTCGATGTTGTGCGTTAACAACAATGTTTGTGCGCCGGTGCGCGCCGCTGCCAGCGCGGCCTCGGTGCCGGCATGGCCGCCACCGACCACAATCACATCAAACTGTTTGCTTAAGTCCATCATTCCACCTTGCGGTATTTAATAAGAAGCGTGATTATACGGGTATGTACAAAATTTGTCATTTTTTTGCTGGAAATTCGCGGTATTTTAGCGCCCGCGGCCTGATGGCAGCATACTTTCCCACATGCCATCTCTATTAATCACTTTCTGCTTGATGGCTGCAAACATATGCATAATGATAAAAAAGGCCAGCGCCGGGATAAGCCCATATTTTTAATATTTTTGATCGAGGAATAATCTCGTGTCATGAAAAATTTCACCCATCAAGCCAAATAGTTGTTGCTGTATGTTCATATCACTCTCCGCCAGGTGTGGTTATGCTATTAAAGATTGTATTGAGAAATTATAGTTTATTTTTGACTGCTATAGTAAACCTGAGTTAAATCAACGGGCTATCGAGCTTGGGTAGATGAATCATGTGCCTTTGGATATTAGTTTGTCATAAATTTTGAGTGTGCAAAAAGTATTCTGGGTTAGTGAAAAAATCTTCTAACGCCACACCATCACCACCGACTTGTAACAAGCGACTATGTGAATAAACTTTTTGAAAAGCGGACAAGCCTGAGCCTGTTTTTTTATCTCCCGATTTCACTTCCAAGCCGATCACCTTTTTGTTCGCTTCAAACACAAAATCAATTTCTTTATTGGCTTCGCGCCAATACATGACTTCAGGCAAACGCAATGACGCATCATTTAGTAGGCAAGCCCCGACAGCAGATTCCACTAAGCGACCCCAGTATTGTTTGTTTTCTTTCGCCTCAGCAAAACTATAGTGGTGCTGTGCTGACATTAATGCTGTGTTTAATACTTGCAGCTTAGGGATAGAGCCGCGTAAGCGTTGTTTTTTGCCTGAATATTTTTGCAAACCACACAGCATGCCCGCGCCTTTTAAAAGTGTTAAATAGTGCGCTAGGGTGGTGGTATTGCCCGCGTCGTGTAATTGTCCCAACATTTTTTGGTATGATAATATTTGCCCAGAATAATGGCAGCCCAATTGAAACAAGCGTCTTAACAAGGCGGGTTTGTTAATATTGGTCATTAATAAAATGTCGCGAGAAATGGTGGTTTCAATCAGAGAGTTGTTGATGTAATCACGCCAGCGTGGCTCATCATTAATAAATTCTGCCGCGCCGGGATAAGCACCAAAATAGATGTACTGATCAAGATTAATATCAAATGCTTCACGCATTTCATTAAACGACCAATGGCCCAAATTTATCACTTCAAACCTGCCGGCCAATGATTCTGTTAAACCCTGTTGAATCAGTGGTGGCGATGAGCCGAGCAGCACCACTTTTAAATTTCTTTGTGCCCTTGTATCTTCATCGTAGAATTTTTTTACCCAATCTGGCCAGTCATCGATCTTTTGAATTTCATCAACCACCAACAAGGCTTCGGGTGCATCGACCAGCTGAGCCCGCGCTTTTTGCCATTGTTGGGTCAACCAAACACTATCTTCCAAGCCCGGCGCGTCTGCAGAGACATAATGCACCGGCATATCAAGCTGTTGAGTCGCCTGGTTAATAAGCGTCGTTTTCCCCACCTGGCGTGGGCCAATTAACACCTGAATACATTTTCGGGACGCCTCAAGACGGGTTACCAGCTGTTTGTATTGAAAATCGCGGATCATATTTTTTACTCAATTGGTTGAGTTATTTTACTCAATTAATTGAGTAAAATCAACATTAAACTCAACCATCTGATATTGCAGGCTATTTTTGATAACTCTGTTCAACTTATAGCGAAATTAGCAAATATTGAGATGGGACGCAGAATGAAATTAAAGTGTACTTTAAGCATTCTAGCAATTAGTTTAAGTACACTTTAATCCTCAACTCAAAGCAAACACGACATGCTAGTGAGTGTTAAATTTAAATCACTCAGTAATAAGTCGAAGCATTAATGATGACTTATATAGAGATCACAGCATGATATTAGAAAACAAGTTGAATATTACAAGTCAGGTTGAGTTATCCAGGGCAGAGGAAAAAATTAGCAAACAAATGGCAAAGCAGATTTTTGAATCTAGCGAAATCAACAAGATTGAAGTTGGAACATTTAACGGACTGTCTGAAATAGACCGGTTTTTATTTGGCGACATTTATGCTTTTGCGGGGAAAGTTCGTGATGTGAATATTGCCAAGGGTAATTTTCGTTTTGCGCCGTTGATGTATTTAGAAAAATCATTGGAGTATATTAATGCGATGCCACAAAGTGATTTTAATGAAATTATTGAAAAATATGTCGAAATGAATATTGCTCATCCCTTCATGGAAGGTAATGGACGTGCAACACGCATTTGGCTAGATTTAATATTGAAAAAAGAGCTTGGAAAAGTTGTTGATTGGAACTTGGTAGACAAAGAAGCTTATTTATCTGCCATGGAGCGAAGCGTTATAAAAGATATTGAAATTAAGCATCTCTTGGAAGGTGCGTTAACCCATAAAATTGATGATCACGAAATTTATATGAAAGGTATTGATGTGAGTTACTATTATGAGGGTTATAGTGAGTTTTGCACGGAAGATGTGTAGATGAGTGTGGAGGCATGGGGCAATATCCCAGACTACAGTGTAATTCATGAAATTGACCTGTGCCTGTGGTGCGCGTCGCTATGCTCCTCGCAACAACGTGCTTTAGAGTGCGTTTGCCCTACCGAACAGGTAGCTCCCCCCCTTATCTATTTACCAATACAAAAACTCGAAAATATTTTTCCCAGTAAATCGTCGGCACTAAATTCGCCGGTAATTTCGCTTAAGGCTTGTTGGGTGCGGAGTAAATCTTCGGCGAGTAATTCGCCGGCTTTGTTTTCTTGTAGTTGTATTTTTCCTTGAGCTAGGAATGCTTGCGCGCGCAGTAGGGCATCTAAGTGGCGGCGGCGGGCGATGAATTGATCTTCTTGGTTGGCATTAAAGCTTACGGCTTGTTTAATGGCTTGTTTGAGTTCGGGAATGCCTTGTTCGCTTTTGGCTGAAAGTTTTATCACCTCAATATTATCTGGCATGTTAGGCAAAGGCTTGGCTGACACTATATCTATTTTGTTATAGGCTAGAATAATTTTTTTTTGTTGTAATAAAATATCTTGATAAGTCTCGGCTAAATTTTCTTCAGCGCTGGTACTATCAACCACTAATAAAATCACATCGGCTTTTTTTATTTCTTGTTGTGCGCGGCGCACGCCTTCTTTTTCAATTTGATCTTCAGTTTCACGCAAGCCGGCGGTGTCTATAATATGTAACGGTAAGCCATCTATTTGAATGTGTTCGCGCAGCACGTCTCGCGTGGTGCCTGCAACGTTAGTTACGATGGCGCTATCGCGTCCGCTTAAGCAGTTTAACAAGCTGGATTTTCCGGCATTGGGTTTGCCGGCAATCACTAGGCTAATGCCTTCTTTTAATAAGGTGCCTTGCTTTGCGGTGGTTAACACTTGCTCTAGTTTAGATTCAATGGCCAGTAAATCATGATCTACTTTGCCATCGGATAAAAAATCAATTTCTTCTTCAGGAAAATCAATGGCCGCTTCAACATAGATACGCAATTGGATCAGCGCTTCGACTAAAATATTAATTTTTTGTGAAAACTCACCTTGCAGTGAACGTGTTGCACTGCGGGCAGCTTGCTCTGATGAGGCATCAATTAAATCGGCGATGGCTTCGGCTTGGGCTAAATCAATTTTGCCGTTTAAAAAAGCACGTTCCGAAAACTCACCGGGGCGGGCTAAGCGTGCACCGCATTGTAAGATACGTTTGAGCAGCATATCCATAATGATGGGGCCGCCATGGCCTTGCAGCTCTAAAACATCTTCGCCGGTAAAAGAATGAGGATTTGGAAAATACAGTGCTAGGCCGCTATCTATAATTTGGCCATCGGCCTGTTTGAAATCGGTAAAGTGGGCGTAGCGTGGAGTTGGCAACTTGCCAATAATTTGCTGTGCAACATCCAATACACCGGAACCAGAAAGGCGAATAATGCCAACACCACCACGACCCGGAGGCGTCGCGATGGCTGCAATTAATTCTTGAGAATCTAGCATAAAATCAATTATGCCTATTTATTGTTAGTTAACTTTTTCATTTTATCGGCACGTTCAACTTTTTTGTAAACAAAAAACTGATGGCAAATCGTGAACAATGTATTCGTAATCCAGTACAACACCAAACCTGCAGGGAAGTGCAAGAAAAACACGGTAAAGATAACCGGCATAAACATCATCACTTTTGCTTGCGTTGGATCAGGTGGCGGTGGGCTCATTTTTTGTTGCACGAACATACACACACCCATCAATACTGGCAATATGTAATAAGGATCATGAACTGACAGATCTTTTATCCAAAACATCCAAGGTGCTAAACGTAATTCTACACTTTGAATAATCACCCAATACAAGGCAATAAACACTGGGATTTGAATCAAGATAGGTAGGCAACCACTCAATGGATTAATTTTTTCTTTACGGTAAAGCTCCATGGTTGCTTTACTTAGGCCGGCACGGTCATCGGCAAAGCGTTCTTTTAATTGCTGCATGCGCGGCTGCATTTTGCGCATGTTAGCCATTGAGCGAAAGCTTTTGTCTGACAGTGGATAGAATAAAGCCTTAATAACGATGGTGGTTAAAATAATTGACCAACCCCAGTTACCGATAAAGCCATGAATCAACATCATTAACCAAAAAATGATTTTAGAGATAAAAAATAACCAACCATAATCTATGGTCATGCTCAGATAAGGTGCCAATGCATTTAAGCGACTCGCAATAGCGGGGCCAACATAAAGTTTGTTATGCGTTTGCAAGGTTTGTGAAGCATGCACAGTTAATTGTGGACCCATCATTCCTACGGTGTAAATATTATTATTGGCTTGCGTGTAGTAATGATAAGTCTGACCCGCGGGTGGAACCCATGCGGTTAAAAAGTATTGCTGAATCATTGCTGCCCAGCCGCCGGTAATGTTTTCGTTCACAGGCTCTGAGGCAAAGTTTTTAAACTTTAATTTTTGATAATGCTCTTTAGGGCTTGAGATGGCACCGCCAGTAAAGCTTGCATAATGGGCAATTAATGATGAACTACGCTCAGGCTGATTGCGCGCCAGTTGCGTGTAAACATAACCTTTCCAGGCTTTATTACTGTTGTTGTGGATTTTATACCCGGTATCAATTGTGTAAGAGTCACGTTTGAAGGTGTAGGTTTTGGTAAGCTCTAAGCCGTTGGCGGCACGGTAAACTAATGGCACAACCAATTCTTTTTGCCCAGCACCTAATGTGTACTGTGTTTTAGTTGTGCTGTATTGCACCGGGCCTTTTTGTGTGTCGGGGCCTTGGGGGCCTGTTATACCACTTTGGGCAATATAGTAGTTATCACCAGCGCGAGTAAATAAGGTGACTTTATTTGTTTTATCGTGCAAGCCAAGAGGGTATTGCAATAAATCTGCATGCTCAATATCACCACCTTTTAAGCCAATGGTTAAATTTAGCAAATCAGTTTTGATTGAAATGGTTTTGCCCGTTGTTGAGCTTTTACTGGAGGTTAACGCAGCTTTGGCAGCCATTGTATGGGGTACTAAGCTATTAGTGGTGGGCACAGCACCGCTGCTACTGCCTGGCACGTTACTAATGTTAGGTGCGGTAGAGGTTGCTACCGTAATGGTTGGATTATCTGCCTGAGGGGGAAATTCTCGCTGCCAGCTGTTCCACAATATTAATGCCACGACAACTAAAGCCGCGTAGAGAGCTGTTTTTCTATAATCCATTTTTAATCCTTTTACTGGTGGGTGAGGGTACCGGGTCATAACCACCCGCTGAAAGTGGCTGACAGCGCAATACGCGCTTAATGCTTAAATAAACACCCTTCATAGGGCCATGATTTTGAATAGCCTCGAGGCTGTAATGTGAGCAACTGGGGTAAAACCGGCAACGCGGTCCGAGTAGGGGGCTAATGAGGTATTGGTAAAATTTGATCAACAAGACTAACAAGATGCGGCACGTTTTGCTAACTGTTTCCATAATGTATCTAAGCATTGTGATAATTCTTGTTTGGTTAGTTTGGTAACACCGGTTCGGGTTAACAGAACAATATCAAGGTTGGGCAATTCACTACAATGGTGCCGGAAACTTTCTCGTGCGACTCGCTTAATGTTATTGCGCTGTACTGCCAACTTGGCATTGCGCTTAGTAATGGCTAAACCTAGACGGGCTGTGGGGTGCGAGTTGGGTATTGCCAGTAATAACAAGTACTGTCCAACTGCTTTAAAGCGTGTGCTTTTAACCGCTTTAAACTCTGCACCTTTTAACAAACGTTGTTGTTTATCAAAGCCGTATCTAAGTGAGCCACTCAAACTATTTAGGCACTCAGTACTTTACGGCCTTTAGCACGACGACGGTTGATTACCGCACGACCTGCTTTAGTCGACATACGTGAACGAAAGCCATGGGTTCTTTTACGTTTAATAACGCTGGGTTGAAATGTTCTTTTCATAATATATTTTTCCTAATAACCGATGTAGTGTTACCACTAAAGGGGCGTCATTCTAAGTAATGCTGAGCAACTTGTCAAACTTAAATATAAGCTTAAAAGCATAAAGTTTTTATTTTTTGATTAAAGGCGAAGCGAACAATAATTATTTGTTTTATTATCTTAAAAAGACAGTAGTTATAGTTAGGCCTGTTGATATGTGGGTAGCTTCATATTTTTCTTTAATTTCATAGTGTTATAAGTATTTTGGGCTGTGTGAAAGGTTGAGGATAGCCTTGGGATGAAATTGTGGATAAGTCAAAGGAGGGGTGTTTTGTGGATAACCCTTGAGTTACCCACAGTGCTTACCTAGAGTTATTTGCCTGTTACACACAAGCAAATTGCTGTTGTGTGGCGTTAAAATTCATAAACAAATTGTGCGTTTAGTGTGCCAATTGCCGCAATAGTGGTGTTTTGATTCAGTTTAATGGTACTGCCGCTAATATAGCTATAACCAAAACCTAGGCCTATATTTTTTGTTGTTTTATAAATAGCCTCAAAAGCCATTTCAGGTTTAATGCTACTAATGCTATTGCTGGTTACTGTGCTGCCGCTAAATGTACGTTTAAAGGATTGGGTTACCTTTGCTGCGCCTACTTTTCCTTGAATGAGCCAGTTACCTTGGGGGCTGTATTGCATTATCCCTAATGCACTCACAACAAAACCACTGTAAATGGATTGCTGCTTTACGGTTTGTCCTTGGCTGTATTTATTGTCTGCCAATTGGCTGTAAGCACCTTGCAGGCCGAAGAGCAGGTTGTGCTGTAAGTTTAAAAAATGCTGGGGGAAAAAATGGGTTAACCCTATGGAAAATCCTGGGCCACCAACATTGTATTGTGAGGTGGTGCTAGTACTAGAAAGATTTTGCGCTGGTGTTTGTAATCCACCAAACAGTAAATCTATATTGATTTGATTGGCTGATAAGCCAAAGCTTGTACTGATGTAAAGTAAGGGTATTAGAGGTAAAAGTTTTTTCATGTCATTCTCGAACAAAATTAATACAGAAAACCAGTGTATCACTACTAAAGCGTCTATTCTATACAGTGAAGGGTAAAAAAAGTGCTTTTTTGTGTGGATAACTTTTTTTTACAGCGTTATAATCTCGCCCCCTTTCAAGATAGCGCGTAAGTTATTTTGTACGCTCACATTATAGGTAGAGTTTATTTTATGACGGCATGGAATGATTGTTTAAACCAGTTGAAAACTGAATTGTCTCCCAAACAATTTAGCACTTGGTTGCGTCCTTTGCAGAGCGAGCAAACAGAAAATATACTTACCTTGTTTGCGCCAAATCGTTTTGTGCGTGACTGGATTGAAGATAAGTTTTTACAGCGAATAAATGAATTACTCGAAAATAATAATAACGGTCTCTCTATAACCGTTCAGCTTGAAGTGGGTTGCAAAGCGAGCAATGTTAATGTCAACGTTCCACCTGTCGCGAGTATTTCCGGCGCTGGTAAGCTTTTTGTTCCCCCCACGGTTAATCATCCATCGCGCTTCAGAGAAGATAGTGACGGCCCTAATGTTATTAATCATAAAAACAATTTAAACCCTAATTTTACCTTTGAAAATTTTGTTGAGGGTAAATCAAATCAATTGGGCCGAGCGGCATCGTTTCAGGTGGCGCAAAATCCTGGCACAGCTTATAACCCCTTGTTTATCTACGGTGGGGTGGGTTTAGGTAAAACGCATTTAATGCATGCTGTGGGTAATGAAATTTTAAAAAACAAACCCGATGCAAAAATTGTTTATTTGCATTCAGAGCGTTTTGTGGCTGACATGGTTAAGGCTTTGCAAAATAATGCCATGAGCGAATTTAAAAAATATTACCGCTCCGTTGATGCATTGCTAATTGATGATATTCAATTTTTTGCCGGTAAAGATCGCTCACAAGAAGAATTTTTTCATACCTTTAATGCACTGCTCGAAGGTGAACGCCAGGTTATTTTAACCAGTGATCGTTATCCTAAAGAAATTAACGGCGTTGAAGAACGTTTGAAGTCGCGTTTTGGTTGGGGGTTAACCGTTGCGGTAGAACCACCTGAATTAGAAACACGGGTTGCTATTCTAATGAGTAAGGCTGAGAAGGCCAAAATTGACTTGCCTTACGAAGTTGCATTCTTTGTGGCCAAGCGCCTGCGCTCAAACGTGCGTGAGCTAGAGGGCGCGCTTAAGCGTGTGATAGCCAATGCACAATTTACCGGCAGTGAAATTACCATGGATTTTGTCAAAGAAGCCCTGCGTGATTTGTTGGCCTTACAAGATAAATTGGTGACGGTCGAAAATATTCAAAAAACTGTCGCTGAATATTACAAAATTAAACTGGCGGATATTTTGTCTAAGCGCCGTAGCCGCTCTGTGGCGCGTCCGCGCCAGGTGGCCATGGCGTTGGCCAAAGAGCTCACCAATCATAGCTTGCCTGAAATTGGTGATGCTTTTGGTGGGCGGGATCACACCACGGTGTTGCATGCCTGTCGTAAAATAAAAGAATTAAAAGAAACCAGCCCAGACGTTGAAGAAGATTACACTAATTTATTGCGCACCCTTTCAAGTTAGCCCGCAGCTAAGGAAATACTTATGAAATTTAGTATCGCACGTAACGATTTATTAAAGCCTTTGCAGGTGGTTAATGGCGTGGTTGAGCGTCGGCACACTTTCCCTATATTGGGTAATGTTTTACTGCGTGCCAAAGACGGTAAGTTACACCTTACCGGTTCTGATTTAGAGGTTGAGCTTTGCGCTGAGGCAAATCTTGAAAGCTTAAGCGATGCCGGCGATATAACGGTTCCTGCGCGAAAATTGTTTGATATTTGTCGTGCTCT
>JAWUVP010000050.1:0-18338 GCA_034112285.1 Gammaproteobacteria bacterium | reverse complement strand
TTGTTTGATGATGTCAGCGTCTACAACCAAACCGTCATGGTGCCCGAGCAAATGCCGCGCATTGCATTGCTGGCGGTGCAAAAAGCACTGGCTTGTAAGGGCGTTTCGCACTTATCCATTCCCTCTGACGTCGCCCCCGATGACGTAGACAACCTCTCAATGGAGCATGCAATTTTCCAGGCCGATGACAATAGAGTGCCCTGCCAAAAAGAGCTTGAAGCACTGGCCGAAAAATTAAATAGCGCCAGCAAAGTGACCTTGCTAATTGGTTGGGGCACACGCGGTGCAACGCCAGAAGTGATGAGCTTAGCCGAGACATTACAAGCGCCGGTAGCGCATTCGCTCAAAGGAAAAATGGTTTTGGCCGATAACCATCCGCATTATGCCGGCGGCATTGGCATGTTAGGCAGCACCTGTGGCCTAGAAGCACTGGATAGTTGTGATGTGTTAGTCATGCTGGGCACCGATTTTCCTTACCGTCAGTTTTACCCTAAAAATAAATTCATCATCCAAATTGATTGCAGCGCCGAGCGACTTGGGCAGCGTTGTGGAATTAAAATGGGCTTAGTGGGCCATGTTAAACCCACGCTCAACGCCTTGCTGCCGTTGCTGGAAACAAAAACCGACGACACACATTTGCTCAACATACAAAAAGCTAGAAGCAAATGGGCACTCACATTGACTAAGCGTGCGAACTTGCACCCAAACAAACATAAAATTCACCCACAATCCGTCGTGGATCTGATCAGTAAACATGCACGTACTGATGCCGCATTCACCGCGGATACCGGCGAAACCATTGTGTGGGCCGCGCGTCATTTACAACAAACCGGCGAGCGTGATTTAATTGCATCATTCAACTTGGCCTCTATGGCTAATGCCATGCCACAATCTTTAGGCATCCAAGCAATGGATCGCAAGCGACAAGTGATTGCCCTGTGCGGTGATGGCGGCTTTAGTATGTTGATGAGCGATTTCATTACAGCGGTAACCTACAACTTGCCGATTAAATGTTTTGTGTTTAACAACAGCGTTTTGGGTTTAGTGAAAATGGAAATGGAAGCAACCGGATTCCAAGAATGGGGTGTTGAACTTAAAAACCCAAGCTTTGCCGCTTGCGGAAAAGCCATGGGCGGCGAGGGCATTTTAATTACCGAGCCCAGCGAATTAGAAGCTGGCATTAAACGTGCGCTAAGCATGGACGGCCCAGTGGTAGTGGACATTCACACAAATCATGATGAATTGACTATTCCGCCTAAGATTGAGGCGGCACGAGCTTGGGGCTACAGCGTTAGTAAGATGAAGGAATTGTGGGGTGCGACCTCAATAAGTGATTAGAAAAGCCATCATTCATCGCGCTTGCAATGTCTATTGGGCTGGAGTGATGATGAGCGAGCTGCGCTTGGCTATTTCGATATTTTTGTAATCGATTATGTTGAGAACGAATCCAAGCCGTTACCGACTAAGCGGTGAACAAATACAAGCTCGTCATCCACAATGCCGTGAATAACCCAAATCAAAACCCCAGCCCCGTCGTTGCGAGGAGCGTAGCGACGCGGCAATCTTGTTGAGCGTGCTAAGCTCTCTGCATCCTTGCAGGAACGGACTTTTATCAAGGATGAAAATGCAGCAGCAACATGCCCCCGCAATCACTCACTCCGCTTTTAAGTCTCGCGAAAATAAAGATTCCACTGCCGCTAGCGGTGTCATGGAATGATTAAGCACCTGATAAACATGCTCACAAATCGGCAGTGCCAGCCCAAATTGCTGGGCCAAGGCATGCACTTGCTGCACGTTTTCTGCGCCTTCAACCACTTGGCCAATTTCACTAAACGCTTGCTCAGCGGTTTGCCCTTTGCCCAGCGCCAAGCCAAACCGGCGGTTGCGAGATAAATTATCGGTGCAGGTTAGCACCAAATCCCCCAGGCCTGATAAGCCCATAAAGGTATTTGCTTGCGCACCTAGCGCTGCGCCGAGCTGGGTAATTTCATTTAAGCCGCGGGTGATTAACGCACTGCGTGCATTAGCACCAAAACCTAGTCCGTCAGAAATGCCGGCGGCGATGGCTAGCACGTTTTTAACCGCGCCACCCACTTCTGCGCCAATCATATCGGCGCTGTAATAAGGGCGAAAATGCGCGTTGGCAAATAAATTAATGACTTGCTCTGCATACGTATTGTCAGCGCTGGCAATCACCACTGCCGTGGGCAAGCCTTCAGCCACTTCGCGTGCAAACGAGGGTCCGCTTAATAATGCGGCGGGGTAATGGGTGCCCAGTACGTCTGTTATCACAGTGTGCAGCAACAGATTACTACCCGGCTCGATGCCTTTGCTGGCCCAAATAATAGGTTTATTTAAGGGTTTAATTTTTTCCAGCAGCTCGCGAAAGCCCGAGCTTGGCACGGCAATTAAAATGTAATCAGCTTGCGCAAGGCTTTGCGTAAAATCAGGTTCGGCCTGCAAATTATTGGGGAAGGGGGTGTCAGGTAAATAAAAACGATTACACTGCTCATGCGCCATCGTTTGCAGCTGCTCATTATTGCGCCCCCACAAGCTGACTTGCTGGCCATTACGCGCCAGTAAAATAGCTAATGCCGTGCCCCAAGAGCCAGCGCCTAGAACGGTAATGTGAGAAGGTGTTTGTGTTGGTGAAGAGCTCATAATAAAACCATGGTTTGAAAATGAAAAACTCCCTCCAAGAGCGGAGGGAGTAGGGCTGTCACGCTTGCGAGTGACGCTAAATGTTAAGCTTTGGCTTCTTGCTCTTTACGTTGTTGGTAAATAGCATCAAAGTTAACCGGCGCTAAATAAAGCGGTGGGAAACCACCACGGTTAACCACATCAGAAATCACTTCACGTGCATAAGGGAATAAGACGTTAGGGCAAAAGCTGCCTAATAACTCACCCATTTGCTCTTCAGGGAAATCTTTAACTAAGAAAATGCCACTTTGTTGCACTTCGGCAATAAACATAACTTTGTCATTAATTTTAGTGGTAGCAGTAAGCTGTAAAGTCACATTATACAAGTTGTCTTCTAACAATTCGTGACGGGTGTCGAGGTTCAAATCAACTTCAGGTTTCCATTCTTCTTTGAATGATTTTGGAGAATCTGGAGCTTCAAACGATAAATCGTTGATATATATACGATGAATAGCAAATTCTTGTTCGGTTTTTGGAGTTTCTTCGGCCATAATGGTTTCCTTGTTGCTAGTTAATTAAAGTGTGAGAATAGCATGAAAATGCTATTTTTTCACTACCGGCAAGCCCTCTGTGTACCAAGCACTCATGCCGCCTTGTAAAAAATATAATTGGGTAATGCCTTGTTTTTTCAGCTCATCACTCATTTTTGGAGCTGCAACACCGGTGTTGCACACCAAAATAACCGGTTTTTCTTGATATTTGCTCAAATTCTTACTGCCTAAGTCAGACTTCGTCATGTGTAAGGCTTTGGCAATATGCCCTTCTTTATATTGGTTTTTCTCGCGCACATCAATCACCACCGCGCTGTCACGGTTGATTAAATGAATCGCTTCTTGCGGTTTCACCCGTGCCATGCCGCCCACTTTGGCTTGGGTTTCCAACCAGATTAAGGCGCCAAGAATGGCAATAAGTAACAGCACTAAAATCCAATGCTGGCCGGCGAAAGTAATAAGGTTTGTGAGGTTCATGAAGGTTCCTGCCTAAAAAGGGGGGAGTATAGCGAGTTTTAGGCGCAAGTAACAGGGGCGGGAGCGGCTAAAGCTGTATTGATGGTTAATTTTCAGTTAAGCTTTACCCTCTTGATGCCATTAATCAATCTAGGGCAGTGCAAAGCAATTAGTTTGACAACGAACTTTGCATTCATTATTATGATGTTTGTTCAAATTTAACGCACAAATAACGGTAAGCCACCGAAAAATATTAAATCTAATAGGAGAATGCCATGACCACTGAAATAGCCCCGATTAAGGCCAAAGAAATAATAAGCGAAGCCTGGCAATTAACCAAAGGCTTTAAAGGCAAGTTTTGGGTGCCCAGTAGTGGCCTGATCGTCGCGATGCTTGTTGTGCAATTTATGTTGTATCATTTTATGCCGGAAAATCAGGCGGCGAGTTCTAGCCGGGCTGGCTTGTTGCTTAAGTGTTTGGTGGGGGCGTTGGTTAATGCGCCTTTTATGGGCGGGATCACCATGATTGCCATTATGCGGGTTAGAGGGCAAACCATTAGCTACACAACTTGGACACACTATAGCAAATATTTTATCAATGTTGCTCTAGTGCTTTTTTTGCTAAGCGCGTTGATGCGTTTGCCAGTGCTGATTCGCCCTGAAGGACACAATACAATAAGCCCGTCATTTTTTGGCGTGCAGATTTTAATGATTGTGGTAGTGGCATTTTCAATTCAAACCGCGGTATATTTTTTGATCGATAAAAAAGTTAATCCGCTACAAGCATGCGGGTTATCGGTAAAATTAATGTTATCAAATCTTCGGGTTACCTTGCCGGTGTTCTTGTTTATTATGTTAATTTTTGTGGTAAGTGCTGTTTTGGCAGGCATACCATTTATATGGGTGTATCCTTTTATTGTTTTACTGATAGCCAATCTGTATGTGAAGCTAAGCTAAGTCTAATTGAATTAAGTGGCCATTTGGTTGGTAACGAACCTGCGGGCCACTTATTTTGCGTAGCCACACCCGTCTATTGGTTAATTTATCTTCAACTTATAGCGCCGTCAACCTTAAAACCCCCGGTTTTTTACCCTTTTCAACATCCTTGTTTGAACAACCCCAGCAGTGAGCTACAATACCCCTTTACTTGCAAACGAGAAGACTATGACTTTAGCGCATCGCCCCTATTTACTGCTCATTTTTGACGGCTGGGGTCACTCAGATCAAATTGAAGGCAATGCCATTGCCCAAGCCAACACCCCAACGTGGGATAAGCTGTTGCAAGAAGCGCCGCACACGTTAATTTCTGGTTCAGGACACGACGTAGGCTTGCCTGATGGGCAAATGGGCAACTCTGAAGTGGGTCACCTTAATTTAGGGGCGGGGCGCATGGTGCCTACCGATTTTGTGCGGATCAATAATGAAATCAAGCACGGTGATTTTTTCACCAACCCCGTGTTAGCACACGCTATTGATAAAGCCATCATGCAGCGCAAAGCTGTGCATGTGTTGGGTTTGTTGTCGCCAGGCGGCGTGCACAGCCATGAAAAGCAAATTCATGCCATGCTCAAGCTGGCGGCAGGGCGTGGGGTGAAAAATATTTATTTTCATGCGTTTTTAGACGGCCGCGACACGCCGCCTAAAAGTGCGGAAGCTTCTATTGACGCTATCGAAGCCTTATTTGCTGATTTAGGTGTGGGTCGCATTGCGAGCATTACCGGACGTTATTACGCGATGGATAGAGATCAGCGCTGGGATCGCGTGCAAGCCACTTATGATATGTTGACTCAAGGCGAAGCCGAGTTTCATTGCGACACTGCCAGCGAAGCATTGCAAGCCGCTTATGCGCGTGGCGAAACCGACGAATTTGTGAAGCCAACCTTAGTGGGCAAGCCGGTTGTGATGAGCGATGGAGACAGCGCCGTATTTATGAATTTTCGCGCCGACCGCGCTCGCCAGTTAACCCGCGCCTTTATGGAACCGGAATTTGCTGGCTTTACGCGCCAGGCCCAGCCTCAGTTGGCTGATTTTGTGTGCTTAACGCAATATGCGGCAGACATTAATGCCTCGGTGGCTTACGGCCCTGCGACCTACAAAAACGTGTTCGCAGATTATATCAGTGAGCTAGGCTACCAGCAGTTGCACATTGCCGAAACCGAAAAATATGCGCATGTAACTTTCTTTTTTAATGGCGGTCGCGAGGCGCCTTTTCCGGGTGAGGAGCGCATTTTGGTGCCATCACCCAATGTAGCCACCTACGATTTGCAGCCCGAAATGAGTGCGTTAGAGTTAACCGATAAGTTAGTTGGCGCGATTAACGACGAAAAATTTGATGTCATTATCTGCAACTATGCCAACCCCGACATGGTGGGCCACACCGGTAAAATTCCTGAAGCTATAATCGCAGTGGAAACGGTTGATACGTGTTTAGCACGCGTGTTAGAGGCCTTAAAAGCGGTGGGCGGCGAAGCGCTTATTACTGCCGACCATGGTAATGTGGAACGCATGACCAATCACGAAACGGGCCAAGCGCATACTGCGCACACCAGTAATTTTGTGCCGTTAGTGTATGTGGGCCGCGCCGCTGAATTTAACAGCAAACCCGGCGCGCTCACCGATGTTGTGCCGACTTTATTAAATGCCATGAAATTAGCCCAGCCAGTCGAAATGACCGGTCATAATTTACTGCAAATAAAGGATTAATACATGCTTAATCGGCAGGTGTGTCGTTGCTTGGCGGCGGTGTTATTATTTTGTTGTGTTAGTGGTGGTTATGCCAGCAGTGGCGCGCTAGATAAAATTAATGCCAAGCTCTTAACATTAAAAAATTATTTACTTCATAAGCAAACTAAAAAAAATGGCTTGCAAACCGAGCTAAGTCAAATTGAAACGCAAATTAGTCAGGCTAATTTGCGCGTGTACCATGCAAATAAAAAAATTAGCCAGCAACAAAAACATTTAACGCCACTGCAACGCAAGCAGGCTGAACTGCAACAACAGCTTATTGTGCAGCGTGAAGCTTTAACCGAGCAATTACGCGCCGCTTATCAAATGGGGCAACACACGTCGCTGCAATTATTTTTAAGTCAGCAATCCCCTAGCGATGTTTCACGCATGGCCAGTTATTACCAAGCCTTAAACCAAGCCCGTACCCAACGCATTAATGCTTATTTGCAAAGCTTACAAGACATTAAAACAAATCAAACCAACATTAGTGGCGTGCTGTTAAAGTTGCAAAGCTTAAAAGCAAAACGGTTGCAAGAGCAAAAGGTCTTGCAGCAAAAAAGCCGTAATCGCAAAGTGTTATTAACGAAATTAACCCGGCAAATTAAAACTAGCCAGCAACGCATTGCCACCTTAACGGCCAATAAAAAACATTTACAACATGTGGTGGATAATCTCGCGGTCAGCACGCCTGCGCCGCCAAGCACGGGTCAAGATTTTGCAAGTTTAAAGCATCGCTTGCGGTGGCCTGTGAAAGGTAAGATTATTCGCAAGTACGGCCAAATTTACGATGGGCGCCTACACAGCAACGGAGTGTTTTTTAGCGCAGCGCTCAACACACCGGTGCAAGCGGTAGCCGGCGGTGAAGTGATTTTTGCTAATTGGCTGCGTGGATATGGCAACATGGTGATTGTGAGTCATCGCGGTGGTTACATGACGCTGTATGGCCATAATAATTCGATTTTAGTCACCGTTGGGCAAACCGTTAATGCGGGCGACCAAATTGCCTTGGCTGGCAATAGTGGTGGCTTGGCAAACTCGGGAATGTATTTTGAAGTGCGCTACCGTAGTAAAACGCGTAACCCGGCGCTATGGTGTCGTTAGTCTCAGACAAGGTGGGTAATAAAGACAGGTACTTCTGAAGATTCTATGAGTTCTTTTCCTTTACCTCCCATTCTTTGCGCAATATTTAAAAAATTTTTACCTATTATATTGCCGCTTCCATCTAAGTTAATACAGGATTTATTTCCTGGAGTGGGATGTGGCTCGTCACCTATATGACCAAATATGTTGATCCATAAAGAGCCGGCTTCTTTCTTTTCTTTACGCGTGTAGCAAAAAAAATGTAAACAAGAGCTTTCTTCTTCCAATTGCAGTGGCCCTTGATAATTTTCTCTATCGAGGTGTGTATGTAATTTACCGTCATGGCATATGTCGGTAAACTTGGCATCTAGCTGTGTAATGTTTTCATCATTAAGCTTCGTCAATTTTTTTTGCAACAACTCTTGGTATAGCTCATGGAGATAAAGCTCAGAGGTGGGAGCATGAGTGAAAATATGTGGTAATCCTAAAATGGTTTCACTTTCGCACAAATGTAAATGTTTTATATAGCATTCATATAATGTTTTCAGCAAATTAAGTTTTTTGCGATTAATTTTTCTTAGCTGCTCTGAGGTGAAAGTGAAATATTCACCTTTATCATCAACAGAAGTTGTTGCATGCTGCTGAAACAGAAAAACACATAAGATATAAAATGAATGAATGAATTTAACTGGCATCGTTGGAGGGAGCCATTTTCCTTGAGAAAGTAATTCTATTGTTTCTAAAAAAATGAGATCATGGTTAGAGTAAATAATGGAAAAGTCTATTCCAGCAGAGTCCATGGCCTGAAAGACTAATAGGGTAAGCAAGTCAAAAGCACCTCGGTCGGCTAGGGTATCGCCGATAAAACGTAACTTGAAGTTAACTTTATTAAAAGTAGCTTGCTGCAATCTCTTGTCAAAATCACGGTAAGCTATCTCAAGCTGACTGAGTGTGGTTTCTTTAGCGCAAGCCAGTTTTTCATATATGCCAGATAGTGCTACTAAATCAGCCT
The DNA here is from genome assembly GCA_034112285.1 of Gammaproteobacteria bacterium. Taxonomy (GTDB): domain Bacteria; phylum Pseudomonadota; class Gammaproteobacteria; order JABDGN01; family JABDGN01; genus JAWUVP01. The sequence continues at coordinate 9,873 of JAWUVP010000050.1, read as the reverse complement.
TGTTAATAACCTTTGTTGCATACAAATTGGCTAAGAGTTTATGGGTATTACCATGCAAATCGCCAAAAGTAACCGAGCGAACCGAATCTGCTATGAAGTGCAGCTTGTTGAAATAAACCTCGTTGGTCGCTAAGTTGATACTAAGTGTTGTTTGCATTTTATAGGTATCTTGTTATTTGTTGTACTCTTGGCTCGAGGCTAAAAGAGTAGTGGGCCGCTATTCTAGCATTATATCAAAAACTTAAGTGGAAGGGCTCTCACCACTGCATGGGCTATAACCGTGCCTTCTGAATAAATGATAGCAGCGAAAACCGCAAGCTTCCTCAGTTGTTCGATGAGTTTTATTTCTAATTTTAATGAGGATATCAAAGCTTAGCTATCCACAAATTCTATCGGGGTGTTATAATCCCGGCCTATGAGTGAACAACAACAGACAAACAAACCCCGAGCGGTCGCTCTTATATCTGGCGGCTTAGATTCTATGCTGGCTACCAAGGTGATTCTTGATCAAGGCATTCACGTGGAAGGCTTAAACTTTTTCACGGGCTTTTGTGTTGAGGGTCACACCCACGCCATTCGCAAGCAAGATAAAGACAAGCAAAAGCGCAACAATGCGTTATGGTCAGCCGAAAAGCTGGGCATTAAGCTGCATATCATTGATATTGTGGAAGAATATAAAGACGTGTTGCTAAACCCTAAGCACGGCTACGGCGCCCATATGAACCCTTGCCTAGATTGCAAAGTGTTCATGGTGAAAAAAGCCAAGCAATGGGCTGAAGAAAACGGTTTTGATTTTATTATCACCGGTGAAGTGATTGGCCAACGCCCTAAATCACAGCGCAAAGAAACCATGCCGATTATTGCCCAGCAATCTGGCGCCCTGAGCCGTTTGTTGCGGCCACTGTGCGCTAAGCTGTTACCGGCAACGTATCCTGAAGAGCAAGGCTGGGTCGATCGTGAAAAGCTCTTTGCTTTTTCAGGCCGCTCACGCAAGCCTCAAATAGCCTTGGCTGAAGAATTTGAAATTGAAGATTACGCCCAACCTGCCGGCGGCTGCTGTGTGCTGACGGATGAATCTTATTCCACAAAGTTAGTTGATATGTGGGAGGCTCGGGCTGCCAATAATTATGAGCGCGACTACACCTTAGATGACATCATGCTCTTAAAAGTCGGCCGTCATTTACGCCCCAGCGAGCATTATAAAGTGATTGTGGGCCGCGAAGAGGGTGAGAATCATTATTTATCGGGTTATCGTGATGAATATATCACCCTAAAAAATCTGGACCACCCAGGCCCCTTGGCAATGATTGATGGCACAGTAACTGATGACGATTTACCCTTAGCCGCCAGCATTGTGGCGCGTTATGGCAAAGGGCGTCACGAAGCTGAAGCGAATATTAAAGTACGCTATCCTGATGGCGAAGAAAAAGTGGTCACAGTCGCGCCACTACGAGCCGAAGAGATTCCGGCGGATTGGTATGTCTGAGTTAGCTAGCCCAGTTGTGAGTCAAACATTAAACGCGCGGCGCTTATTGTGCCCCATGCCGGTGATTCGCACCCAAGCGCTCATAAAAAAAATGCAGCTAGGTGAAGTGCTAGAAGTGATTTGTACCGACCCTGGTACAATGCACGATATTCCGAGCTGGTGTAAAATGTATGGCCACACAGTGCTGAGCGCACGCGAGCATGAGAGTGAATTCTATTTTTTAATTGAAGTAAAACATGTTGAAGAAGAGCGCGAAGCCAAAGTTTGGTAGTGCAATACGTTCTACTTTTTGCCTATTATATTGGAGCAAGTCATGACCCAAGAAGATAACATTTATCGTTACCACCAAACCCGTAAAGCCACGTTAATTGGCGCGGTAGCCAATACGATTTTGGCCGTTGCTAAAGTATTGTTTGGTTTGCTGGGCCATTCTAGTGCGTTAATTGCCGATGGTATTCACTCTTTTTCTGATTTACTTACCGATATTTTAGTGATAGTTGCCGCAAAATTTGCCCATCACGAAGCTGACGATGACCATCCTTATGGCCATGAGCGCATAGAAACCGCGGCTACTGTCGCGTTAGCTATGTTTTTAATCTTGGTTAGTTTAGCCATTGTTTATAACCCCATTCATGCCTTTTGGACGCATGTTACGCCCATAAAACCTGATAGCTACGTGATGTGGATTGCCGTTGTTTCTGTGCTGGTGAACGAAGGTATTTACCGTTATACCGCCGCGGTGGCCAAACGCATTAAATCAGATATGTTGCACGCCAACGCTTTGCACAGTCGCAGTGATGCTGCCTCATCTTTTGTCGTACTGATTGGTGTAGGCGGCAGTCTAATGGGCTTCGCTTGGCTAGATGGTGCCGCTGCGATTGTGGTGGGGCTTATGATTCTCAAAATGGGCGTGTCGATTGGCTGGAAAAGTATCAGTGAGCTGGTAGACACGGGTGTTGATGAGGAGACGCTACAAAAAATTCGTACGCAAATTCTCAGCGTGCCAAGCGTTGAAGAAATTCACCAGCTACGCACTCGGCAAATGGCCGGCAAAATTTTCTTGGATGTACACATTATTGTCCCAAGTCGAATCAGCGTGTCTGAAGGCCATCACATTGGCGATAGCGTGCTAACGGGCTTGTATAATAATGTAGCAAATGTGTGCGATGTGACAGTGCATGTCGATTCAGAAGATGATGAACTCTACTCCGAAAATGCCAGCCTACCGAGTCGAGAAGTTTTATTGCCCCAGTTGCAAACAGCCTGGCAAGGCCTGCCCGGCGCCGAGCACATTCAAGATGTGGTGCTGCATTACACCGCCGGTAAAATAGAGCTTGAAATTAAATTCCCCATAGAAGCCTTGGAAGAGCGCGCTCACCTTCACGCCTGGCGCCAACAGTATCAGCAAGCTTTAAAGTCCTTGCCCCACATTGAACAAGTAACATTGATTTATCAATAGCATTAGGACAAAGGCTCAAAAATTCGATGTTTCACTGAGCGCAGCTCGCTCCTTCTCCCTAGCTCCAATAGGCTGAGCAAGCGCGATGAATGCTGGTTTTTCTAGACCCTCACTGGCAGGGAGGCCAGTGCGGAGCCTACATGGACGTATTCACGGCGTGTCTAGAAAATCCAGCGTTCATCGCGCCCAAACCACCAGATTAATCAAGTTTTAATCCATTCCACTATTCCATAATCACCCTAGATCCGCTAGAATTCATCCCTTAAATTCACCTATCTCAGGAGCCCTGTATGTCTGCCGAAAATGTCCTTAAATTAATGGAAGAAAATGACGTCAAATTCGTTGATTTACGTTTCACCGATACCAAAGGTAAAGAGCAACACATTTCTGTGCGTGCCAACACCATTGACGAAGACTTTTTTACCGATGGTAAAATGTTTGACGGCTCCTCAATTGCGGGCTGGCGTAGCATCAACGAATCAGACATGGTGCTGATGCCCGATCCGGCTTCAGCGGTGATGGATCCTTTCTTTGAAGATTCAACCTTAATTATTCGCTGCGACATTTTAGAGCCTAACACCATGTCGGGCTACACCCGCGACCCACGCTCAGTGGCTCAACGCGCAGAAGAATATTTAAAATCGACCGGCATTGGCGATACCTGCTTCTTTGGTCCAGAACCTGAATTTTTCTTGTTTGACGACGTTCGTTGGGGCGTTGATATGAGTGGCGCATTTTACAAAGTGGACTCAGACGAAGCCGCATGGAACACAGGCAAAAAATACGAGGGCGGTAACACCGGCCACCGTCCTGGCGTGAAAGGTGGTTACTTCCCTGTGCCACCGGTTGATTCAAGCCAAGACATCCGCTCAGCCATGTGCTTAGTGTTGGAAGAAATGGGTGTAGAAACCGAAGTGCATCATCACGAAGTGGGCACGGCTGGTCAATGCGAAATTGGCGCGTTATTTAACACCTTGTGTCGCAAAGCCGATGAATTACAAATTTTAAAATACGTAGTGCACAACGTTGCACATCAGTGTGGCAAAACAGCGACCTTTATGCCAAAACCTTTAGTGGGCGATAACGGTAGTGGCATGCACTGTCATCAATCTATTATGAAAGACGGCAAAAACATTTTTGCCGGCGACAAATACGGTGGCTTATCAGAAACCGCTTTATTCTATATCGGTGGTATCTTAAAACATGCACGCGCCTTAAACGCTTTCACCAACCCTTCAACCAACAGCTACAAACGTTTGGTGCCCGGTTTTGAAGCGCCTGAAATGTTGGCTTACTCTTCGTGCAACCGTTCAGCGGCGATTCGCATTCCTTATGTTTCATCACCAAAAGCGCGCCGTATTGAAGTGCGTTTTCCTGATGCGATGGCGAACCCATACTTAGCTTTTTCAGCCATGCTAATGGCCGGCCTTGATGGCATACGCAACCGCATTCATCCCGGTGACGCAATGGATAAAGATCTGTATGACTTGCCACGCGAAGAAAAGAAAAATATTCCAACTGTATGCCCAAGCCTAGATGTTGCGTTAGATTATTTAGATCGCGATCGCGCATTCTTAAAAGAAGGCGAGGTGTTTACCGATGATTTAATTGATGCTTATATCGAACTGAAAATGGACGAAGTAACGCGCTTACGCAGCACCACTTCACCAGTTGAATTTGATATGTATTATAGCTTATAAGCGCTTATCAACTGGTTGCCGCCGGCCATTTAGGCCGGTGGCAGTAAGTGTGCTTAGCTTGGAACCTCTATGAATTTCAATACCGTCATTAAACTATTGTTTGTTTTTCCCCTCACCTTGTTAATGGCTCAAACGAGCATTGCCGCGGTTTATAAATGGAAAAATAGCGAAGGCGTCAGCGTTTTTTCTGACCAACCACATCAGGGTGCCAAGGCGATTACTTTACCCAAATTGCAATCATACCAAACAGCCAGCGTTGCCTCGCAAGCTTTGCCGGAGGCCACAACAGATAAGGCATCTACTCAATCTGCTTTGAAATATACTGAATTGAGCATGACCAATTTAAAATCAGACGCGACGCTTAGGCAAAATCAAGGCGTGCCTTTCACCTTGCAAGCCAGCATTGTGCCCGAGCTTGCTAAAGGCGATGTGGCGCAGTTATTGCTCGATGGTAAAGCCTTTGGCTCTTCCGTTAATGGCCCAGCAACAGCATTGAGCTTTGTTATTGCAGGTGTTGCGCGTGGCGCACACCAATTACAAATTGTTGTGCAACAAGACGCTAGCCATAAAACGCTAATTAGCTCAAAAAATATCCGGGTTTATTTTCATCAAGCCCGCACACACAAAATCAAAATTAGCGCGGCGGGTGGCTAATGGGGCGTAGCATTGGTTGCATGCTGCTCATTAGTGGTGTGTGTGTAGGCGCATCGTTATTAGCCATGCCGGTTTTGGTGGCAAAGCTAGGCTTTATTTTAAGCCTCATTTTGTTGCTGGCTTCATGTGTTTTAATGGTTTACACCGGGTTACTCACCTTAGAAATTAATTTATGGCTACCCCCTGGCGCTAACTTTGTAGCCATGGTTGAACGCACGCTAAATAAACCCATCGCCTATATTACCGGTGGTATGTATTTGGTTTATTTGTATGCCACCTTGTGTTGCCTGTATACCAGCGGCTCAATTTTGCTGACGTTAAGCTTTACTCATGGCATTCACCACGTGCTACCTTTTTGGTGTGGTTCGCTTGTTTGGCTGTTGATGCTATCGGGCATCGTGTGGATAGGGCTTAAGCGTAGTGATTACATCAACCGTATTGTAATGTTAACTTTGCTGGTGATTTTTGCTTTATTTATTATTTTTATATTGCCGCACTTAAAGCCAAGCCTCTTAGCGGGCGGACACATATCGGCCTTGCCTCACGCCATTCCAATTATGCTTACCGCCTTTACGTTTCAATTTTTAATTCCTAGCTTGCGACGCTATCTGCACAACAATTTTTCGCATTTGCGTTTTGCCATCATTGCTGGTGCGGGCCTCGGGTTGGTGATTTATATGTTATGGCTTTGGATTATTTTTTCCATTATTCCAAGCACGGGCACCGATAGTTTTAATGATATTATCCACGCTCGCTTTCATTTAACGCGTCTGATGGAAGTGCTGCAAGCCTTGGTGAATCATATGGGTGTTTTATTATTGCTACGCTTATTTGCGCTGTGCGCCTTGGCCACCACCAGCATTAGTATTGCCGGTTCATTGGTTGATTTTTGGGCTGATACCTTAGGCATGGTGAAAACCAAATCTAGCCGCCTTAAATTATTAGCCATGGTGACCATCCCCCCTTTCTTATGGGCGCTTATTTATTCTGAAACGTTTTTACATTTGTTAATTTATATTGGCGTGCTAGCCACAATATTATATGCCATTTTACCGGTTATTATGGTGTGGTCCGGGCGTTATGTGAAGGAGCTGTCTTTTGGTCAGCAAATAAAAGGCGGTCGTACGGCGCTTGTTTTAGGTTTGTTCATTAGTTGTGGTTTGTTGTATCTTCAGTTGACTCACTTTTAGCCGTTAAGCTATTTTGTAAATCTTTTTTAATGCCAAACATAAACAAGATTTCAGCACTAATGAAAAAGGGTGCTATAAAAACCGATTCAAAAAAGTGGCTGAGTAAAGCCGGCTTTTTACCTTCAATCACATGGCCAATTAGCTGAAAAATCCATCCTAAAATAAACGTGATAAGAAATATTTTAAAGTTAAGCGCGTTGGGGCCAAGAGTCGTAAAAAGGCTGGCAATAGCACAAAGAATAATCAGCAGCACACTTGCGGCGGCGCCAATAATAACATCTAAGCACATATAATAAACTGCAAATACTATCACCCCAATCCAGGCTAAATTTAAGCTAAATAGGCCAGGTACACTTACTTTAATCCAGCCAAATAAAATAAAGCAGGCAAAGCTCACCAAAGGAATGCCGATGAGGTGTGTCCACAAAGTCCACTTTTTTGTATGATGTTGGTAGTAGCCCTGCATTAAATTTTGTAATGTATGTTTCATTATGAACCTTATGTTAAAACCAATCGAAAAAATGACTTTTATGTTTGTTGGCGCCATTCACCATATCGTAGTCAGCGAGGTGATATTTTTTTATGACGTCAGTTATCATCTCAACATATTTTTGTCTTTTGGTGGAGTACATCGTCAAGGCATTCACCAAATTTAAACCGTACAACGGTTCGCCAGCCACACGCAACAAATGGCGTTGGGTGCGAAATAAACTGTAGGGCTCGTTGGAATTCAAATTGTGCATGTAGCTTTTCACTGAGGCAAGTGCGTTAGGAAATTTGCGTACTTCAAACTTAGCACCTTTAGCACGGCCAGTAGGCACTAACCCACAGCCTTTTGTGAAACACCATTCGCCATAAAAATTGTTGCCTTGCTTGGCAAATCGAGACGTTCCCCAAGCTGACTCGTTAATGGCTTGCGCTACCACTAAAGAATTGGGCACAACATCAACCCGCTTTAACAAACTGGTCCAAGCGCGAGTGCGGTTAAAATTAAAGTAGGGGCTGTCATAATCTTTAGCGAGCTGAATTAACCACTTTGAATGCTTACGCACCACGGTAGGGTCGGTATGAAAATGATAATAATAGCGCAACAATTGCTTACGTTGCTGCATAATTTCTGCATTTGCCACAGCAGCTTTACTCAGAATAAAAGCAATAAAATTTTTGTGACTGATGCGGCGCGCAAACGTGTGGTAAGGGAGGCTTATAAATAGAATTAGTATTAAAATGGGGTAAAATAATTTTTTGCGCATTCTCTTTCCTGTTACCGTTAAAATAAGGTGTTCCCTATTGCTTCGATGGAACGTAGTTTTGCCCACAAGATTGTCACGTCACTACGCTCCTCGCAATGACGTCTATTATATATCCTTAGCGCATCTTGAAGTACGATGGAGATAGAGGCGACGCTAAAAAAATAAAATAGTCGAGTGCTGCTTGCTCATGATCTATAAGTGCCCAAAAGCCAGCATTCGTAGTAGCGAACCCCAAACTTGCAGCATCTATGTTACCATAGCTGCCATTATGGCTAAAGCAAAAATCGTTTACACCTGCAGCGCCTGCGCCGCACAATTTCCCAAATGGCAAGGCCAATGCGCCGGCTGTGGCCAATGGAACACATTGGCCGAAGAAACCTATAGCGCAACCCCCGCTGCGGCAGAAAATCCCCGCTTAACCGGCTATGCTGCCGCCAGTGATAACAAAATTTATGATTTAAAAGATATCGCACTTGATGATGTGGCGCGCATCAGCACCGGCCTGCAAGAACTCGACCGGGTTTTAGGCGGCGGTATCGTGAAAGGTGGTGTAGTATTAATAGGCGGCGATCCCGGCATTGGTAAGTCAACCATCTTGCTGCAAACCCTAACCAATATCAGCCAGCAGCAACAAACTTTGTATGTTACTGGCGAAGAATCATTGCAGCAAGTGAGCATGCGCGCTAAGCGCTTGGAGCTGCCAGCAGACAACATGCGGTTGTTAACCGAAACCAATGTCGAAAAAATTATTAAAGCTGCCGTAAAAGAAAAACCGGCCATTATGGTGGTGGATTCAATACAAACTATTTTTACTGATTACACCTCATCGGCCCCAGGCTCGGTGAGCCAAGTGCGTGAAAGCGCCGCGCAATTAGTGCGCTATGCCAAACAAAGTGGTATGGCCTTATTTCTTGTGGGCCATGTGACCAAAGAAGGCGCCTTAGCCGGCCCGCGCGTGCTTGAGCATATGGTTGATAGCGTGTTGTATTTTGAAGGCGACCCCAATTCGCGCTTTCGATTAATCCGCGCGGTAAAAAACCGTTTCGGCGCGGTCAACGAGCTGGGCGTATTTGCCATGACGGAAAAAGGCTTACAAGAAGTCAAAAATCCATCAGCTATCTTCCTCGCTCGTGACAGCAAGCCCGCCCCCGGCAGCACCGTGATGGTCACCTGGGAAGGCACGCGGCCATTGTTGGTTGAAGTGCAAGCTCTGGTAGATGAAACCCACAGCGACAACCCGCGCCGCGTTACCGTTGGGCTAGAGCAAAATCGTCTATCCATGTTGCTAGCGGTGTTAAACAAGCACGCGAGCATTGCCACTTATGACCAAGATGTTTTTGTTAATGTGGTCGGCGGCCTGCGTATTAACGAAACCGCTTCAGATTTGGCCCTGTTGTGTGCAATTGTCTCCAGCTTGCGCAACCGCGCCGTGCCTAATGACACGATTGTGTTTGGCGAAGTGGGTTTGGGCGGTGAAATACGCCCGGTGCAAAATGGCCAAGAACGTTTGGCCGAAGCCGCCAAACACGGCTTCAAAACTGCCATTGTGCCTACGGCCAACATGCCCAAGAAAGCGCCTGGCGGTTTAAAAGTGTACGGCGTTAAAAATCTCAGCGAAGCCATAGAACGTCTTCGAGATTGAGCGTGTTTTTATACTGCTTTTATTCGGTCTAAAAAAACATGTCGCTGTGAGGAGCGCAGCGACGCGCACTCGAGGGCACATGTCAATCTACTGGACTACAGTGTAATTCACGAGATTGCCGCGTCGCTATGCTCCTCGCAACGACGGGCTGGTAGGTTTGCCAGCGCTGGTTTTCTTCGGTCTAAAAAAAACCTGTCGTTGCGAGGAGCGCAGCGACGCGGCAATCTTCAAGACTACAGTGTGATTTCTGAGATTGACCTGTGCCGTCGGGTGCACGTCGCAACGCTCCTCGCAACGACGGGCTGGTAGGTTTGCCAGCGCTGGTTTTCTTCGGTCTAAAAAAAACACGTCGTTGCGAGGAGCGCAGCGACGCGGCAATTGTAAGTTGATTTTGTGCTATTCTATCTGAGTACGAGAATGAAGGCCGCCTTATAAACTAAGGCGGCCACGGGCGTGAGCGACCGCGCGGCAATAGGTTACGAGCAATCG
>JAWUVP010000049.1:0-31847 GCA_034112285.1 Gammaproteobacteria bacterium | reverse complement strand
ATCACGAATTAAAATACCATACTCCGCAGCTTTACCCATGCCAATAACCACCGAGATGGGTGCTGCCAAGCCTAAGGCGCAGGGGCAAGCAATCACCAACACCGCCATGGTGGTCACCAACATATAAGAGATTTTTGGCACTGGCCCTAACCACCACCATAAAATAGCGGTGATAATAGCAATGCTGAGCACAATAGGCGTGAAGATACCGGCGATGGTATCTGCTAATTTTGCAATAGCGGGTTTGCTATTTTGTGCTTGCTGCACTAATTCAATAATTTTGGCCAGTTTAGTTTGGCTGCCGACTTGCACCACTTTAAATAAAAAACTACCGGTCTTATTTAACGTGCCGCCGGTGACCTCATCACCGCTACTTTTTTCAACCGGTATCGGCTCGCCTGTTAGCATTGCTTGGTCGACCGTTGATTGCCCTTCAATGACCACACCATCGGTGGCGATTTTTTCACCGGGTTTCACACGCACAATATCGCCTATTTTTAATTCGGCAAACGGCACAAGTTTATCCACGCCATCAATAACAAGCGTTGCATTAACGACTTGTAAATCCAACAGGCGGTCGATAGCGGCAGAGGTTTTACCTTGCGCTCGAAACTCTAAGAGCTTACCTAAGTTAACAAAACCAAGAATCATAACAGCGGCTTCGTAGTAAACATGTTGTGCGCTCAGCGGCACAAAATTGGGATGAAGTGTCACCAGTAATGAATAAATAAAAGCCGCGCCGGTACCCAAGGTAATTAAAGAATCCATGCCTGTCGTGCCGTGCAACAAACCCTGCCAAGCACCACGATAAATTTTACCGCCCGCAAACACCATCACCACCAGCGTTAACAATGCCACCCCAGCCCAAGCAAACTGACCTGCCAAGCTTTGCAAGTTTGGTAATAAACGGCCCCATTCAAGTACTAACAGCAAGCAACCTGTCACCAAAGCGGCTGTGGTTTTCCAAACCAATTGCTTCACATAGCACATAGCCTGCGCAGCCTGTTTAGCTTTTGAAACGTATACCTGCGCAGTGTATCCAGCCTTTTTAATTAGTTCAATAACCTCAGCTGCATTAACATCACCTTGCACCTGCACACTGCGCTCTGCAAAATTAACATGAGCTTGGGTAATGGCCGGTGCTTTAGCTAAGGCCTCTTCAATATGCTTAACACAGCTGGCGCACGTAACATCGGTTAAATTGAACGTTAATTCTGACATCTAATTTTCATCCTTAAAACACATTAAATTTAATTACTTTACCGGAGTAATATTTATAAAGAAATATTTCAACGCCAATCACAGCCTTTAACATGATCATTGACCATGCCAATAGCCTGCATAAACGAATAACAAATCGTGCTGCCAATAAACTTAAAGCCATAAGCTTTTAATTGCTTGCTCATTAAATCCGACAATTCTGTTTTAGAGGGCATTTGCTCTTGCGTACACCATGCGTTATCCATGGGCGCGCCGGCGCTGAATTGCCAAATAAAAGCCGAAAAATCACTGCCCTCTTTCTCAAGCTGCAAATAACATTTAGCATTGTTGACCAAGGCATTAACCTTTAGACGATTGCGAATAATGCCCGGGTTTTGCAGCAGCTTTTCAATTTTCGCCTCACGAAACCGGGCAATTTTTTCTGGTACAAATTGGGCGAAAGCCGCACGCATTGATTCACGTTTTAACAAAATCGTACGCCAACTCAAGCCCGCCTGCATCAATTCCAACACTAAAAATTCAAACATCCGCCGGCTATCATATTCCACCACGCCCCACTCAGTATCGTGATACGCATGAAACACTTCATCAGTTGCCGCCCAAGGACAACGCTTAGATTTGTTGTCAATTTGGTGCTGATCTTTCGCCATTGAAACCGCCCTGTTGCTCGACTATAAACTGACATTAGCAGGCTAGCATTCGTTGTCAAGTCTTGCCTTATAGAGCCAAAACCCCATGAAAAAAGTTTAAGCGCAGCTTGAGGCCCTCTCACAGCTACAGCAATAGGCTTTACAAGCCCGATGAATGCAACCTTTTCAAGACTCAGCCCAAATCCCCCTAGCATTATCGACCAAAAAGCCGTAAAATAGTGCATCTTTTGACCAGGACCCACACCATGACCCAAAAACTTTTCATCAAAACTCAAGGCTGCGCAATGAACGAGTATGACTCGTCGCAAATGGCTAACTTGCTAGGTACCACCAATGATTTAGAGCAAACGCAAAATATTGAAGAAGCCGATATGATTTTGTTAAACACCTGCTCAATCCGTGAAAAGGCCCAAGAAAAAGTGTTCTCTGAGTTGGGACGTTTTCGTAAATTAAAAGACAAAAACCCCAATTTGAAAATTGGCGTGGGGGGTTGCGTAGCCTCACAAGAAGGCGCTGCCATTATTAAACGCGCACCTTATGTCGATATGATCTTTGGCCCGCAAACCATACACCGTTTACCAGAATTAATTGCCAAAAGAAATGAGACTGGCAAAACCGCTGTGGATGTGTCGTTTCCTGAAATTGAAAAATTTGATGTTATTCCTGCACCCAAAGCCAATGGCGTAACCGCATTTGTATCTATAATGGAAGGCTGTAGTAAATATTGCAGTTACTGTGTTGTGCCTTATACGCGTGGCGTGGAAATTAGCCGCCCGTTTGATGACGTGTTGGCCGAAACAGTAGCCTTAGCAGAACAAGGTGTGCGCGAAATCACCTTTTTAGGGCAAAACGTTAACGACTACCAAGGCAAAATGCACAACGGCGAAATGGCCGATTTGGCGTTATTAATAGATTATGCTGCAGCAATTGATGGCGTTGATCGCCTGCGCTATAGCACCTCTCACCCGACGGCCTTCACCAATAATTTAATTCAAGCTTATGCCGAAGTACCTGAGCTGGCGAACCATTTACATTTGCCGGTGCAAAGTGGTTCCGACAGAATTTTGGCCGCCATGAAACGCGGCTACACCACCTTAGAATTTAAATCAAAAATTCGCAAGCTGCGCAAAATTCGCCCAGACATTGCTATCTCTACTGATATTATTGTTGGCTTTCCAGGTGAAACCGAAAAAGATTTTGAAGACACCATGAATTTAGTGCACGATATTAATTTCGATCACAGTTACAGCTTTATTTTCAGCCCACGCCCTGGCACGCCAGCGGCAAAGCTTGAAGATAAGACCCCAATGGAGCTTAAAAAAGTTCGTTTAAAAATATTACAAGACCGCCTAAATTTACAAGCCATGCGCATTAGCGAATCTATGATTGGCACCACGCAACGCTTACTGGTGAGCAAAATCTCTAAAAAAGACCCGAATATGCTAAGTGGACGTACTGAAAATAACCGCGTAGTTAATTTTACTGGCGATAAAGAATGGATTGGTGAGTTTGTTGAAGTTGAAATCAGAGAAGCCTTACCCAACTCATTGCGTGGGGTAGCGGCTTTGGAAGGGGCGCGATAAACACTAGTTTTTCTAAACACGCGTAAATGTTTTTATTTTTTTATGCATCCCTGCAAAAAATAAAAAAACCTGCCCAGGGACTCCTGTCCTTGGGCGTGAAACAGGACAAAGCAATGCTTTGTCTTTATCCGTTTCACCCCGATAGGCTCCGCGCCAACAAAGCCTATGGTGCTGCAAGTGATTGTCAAAGACTTGGTTAAAAGCCTCTAAACACTTGACCCCTCCCTCTTGTGAGCTATACTTTTAGAATATTCACTATTGGTAGATCCCATGGACATCAGCACAGAAACCTTACTCCTTAGCCCCGAAGATAATGAACGGCTGGCAAAATTATGCGGGCAATTTGATGAGCACCTGAAATTCATTGAACGCCAATTACACATTCAAATTCATAATCGAGGTTTTAAGTTCACGCTCGATGGTCCGGCACCACAAATTAAACGAGCTGCGCAAATTCTTTTTGAACTTTACGCTGAAACTGAAAAACCAGCAGAAATCACCCCTGTGCAAATTCAATTAATGTTGCAAGATAAAATTGTACCCACCGAAGATAAAACGGACTCCAAAAATCAAACTGAAGTTCGTACGCCTATGCGGACCATTAAAGCACGCAATCAGCATCAACAAGATTATGTTAATGCGATACGCAATAACGATGTCAATTTTGGTGTGGGCCCTGCCGGCACTGGTAAAACTTATTTAGCCGTTGCTTGTGCTGTTGAAGCTTTAAATCAAGACCAAGTGCGCCGTATTGTGTTAGTGCGCCCAGCGGTGGAAGCCGGAGAGCGGCTTGGCTTTTTACCCGGGGACATAACGCAAAAAGTTGACCCTTACATGCGCCCCTTATATGATGCGTTATTTGACACGCTCGGCGTTGAGAAAGTAGAAAAATATATTGAACGTGGCATTATTGAAATTGCACCCCTCGCCTTTATGCGTGGCCGCACCTTGAATGAAGCCTTTATTATTTGCGACGAAAGTCAAAACACTACCAAAGAACAAATGAAAATGTTTTTAACCCGAATTGGCTTTGGTGCAAAAGCGGTTATTTGTGGTGATGTCACCCAAGTTGACCTCGCCAAAAATATTACCTCCGGCCTCAGCCATTGTGAAAAAGTTTTAGAAAAGGTCTCGGGCATTAAATTCACCTATTTTACGGCTGACGACATTGTGCGTCATCCTTTAGTGCAACGTATTGTGAGTGCTTACGAAAAATATGATTAACCTTATAATAGAAAATGCCTCTGGCATAAAAGATATTCCCACAGACGAACAACTTTCATCGTGGATAACCCTTGCTGCAAAAAGCCAACAGGCCATTGGTGAAATTAGCTTACGCATTGTGGATGCTGAAGAAAGCCAACAGCTCAATCGCGATTACCGCGGTAAAGATAAACCCACCAATGTCTTATCCTTTCCTTTTGAGGCGTTTGAAGGCATTGCAATGGATGTCGCTCTGCTCGGCGATTTAGCTATTTGTGCTAATGTGGTACAAACAGAAGCCCTAGAACAACACAAAGATAGCACGGCCCATTGGGCCCATCTTTGCATTCACGGGGTGCTGCATCTATTAGGCTTTGATCATCAAACTGATGCCGAAGCACACGCTATGGAAAATGTAGAAATTGAATTGTTAGAGCAACTAGGATACCCCAACCCATATGAGTAATTGGAAAAAATTTTTCACCGCTTTACTGGCCAAACTCGCTTTAAAGCCTAAAACGCGCGAAGAACTGCTAACCGCCATACGCAGCGCCGAAAAAGAACAAGTCTTAGATCGTGAATCTGAGGGAATGATCGAGGGCGTGTTGCAAGTGTCCCAAATGCATGTGCGCGACATCATGGTACCACGCTCACAAATGGTGATCCTCAATACCAAACAAGACTTAACGCAAATTTTATCGGTCGTCACTAACGCACAGCATTCACGTTACCCGGTCATGGATGAAAATCAAGATGAAGTTGACGGCATTTTACTGGCAAAAGATTTACTGCGCTTTACCACGCCAGAAACCCAAGCGAATTTTTCATTGCGCCGCATTATGCAACCCGTGATGGTGGTGCCCGAGTCTCAACATTTAGATAAACTTTTAAAAGCCTTTAAAATTCGCCATAATCACATGGCCATTGCGGTTGATGAATTTGGCCACATAGCAGGGTTAATCACCATGGAAGATGTTTTAGAGCAAATTGTTGGTGATATAGAAGATGAATCTGATCTTGATGAAGACGATGGCATTAAAAAATTTCACGATCATTTTGTTGTTAAGGCCGATCTGCCGTTAGATGAATTTGATGAATATTTCAACGTCAAGCTAGATCAGCCCGACTGTGAAAGTATTGGTGGCTGGTTAATTAAGCAATTGGGACACATTCCCAAACGTAATGATGAACATACCTTTGCTAAGCTAACCTTCAAAGTGTTACACGCCGATGAGCGGCGCGTGAGACTGATTCATATTAAGCTTATATAATCTAGCCCCCTAAGACAGCTGTGTGAGTCTGCATGGCCATTTCTATCAGCTCGGTCAGCAAATCTTTAAAGCCCAGGCCCGACAGTTCCCACAAAATAGGATACAAACTCATTTTTGTAAAACCAGGCATGGTGTTTACTTCATTAAAAAACACTTTGCCGGTTTCTTTTTCAATAAAAAAATCTATTCTTGCTAAACCCGCGCATTCCAACCCGGTAAAAATATTGGCGGCAGCTAAACGCATATAATTTAATTGTTCGTCAGTTATTTCAGCCGGTGCTTGTAGGGTAGGAAAAAAATCAGCTTTAAATTTAGCTTCTTTCGAATAAAACCCTGCTTTATTATTAATAACTTCACCCGCCACAGCGCTCACACGCGGCGCGCCCTTATCGCGCGCCTGCATTACTGATATTTCAATATCACGCACCGTTAAGGCTTGCTCAATTAACACTTTATCATCAATGGCAATAGCCGCTTGCCAAGCAGTTGAAAAATCTTCCCAACAATCAACTTTGCTGACCCCGTCACTGGAGCCTGCATTGGCTGGCTTAATAAACACCGGTAACGATAATGTCGCCTGTGTTTTTTTCAATACCCCCGCAAGGTCTTCATGTGCATAGCCAATAACATAATCCCCAACGCTCACGCCCAATTGCTTAACCAAACGCTTGGTTATATCCTTATCCATGCAAACAGCCGATGACAAAACTCCGCATCCAACATAAGGAATGTTGGTTAACTCCAGCAACCCTTGCACAGTACCATCCTCACCCCATTTGCCATGCAGCGCTGGAAAAATCACATCAAAGTGACGCTCCTGTGTGGGGTCGGCATGGGGAATAGCTGAATTAGAAGCTTCATTTTTGACTTGTAGCGCATCTAAATTGGGGCCATTACTGACCGATGCATCATTAAAATACCAACGCCCTTCTCTATCAATTCCGACAGGGATAGCAGTGAACTTCTCAGCATCAAGGTGCTTAATAATATTTTTGGCCGATTTTAAAGAAATATCATGTTCGCCTGAACGGCCACCGTAAAGCACGGCAACACGAATTTTTTGCTGATTATTCATTGGGTTATCCAGTCGAAAAGAGAATATTATAGCGATTTTGAGCTGTGAGTGTTAGTGCTAACATCTATATGTGCACTTATCATTGCGCGTGCACCGCCAATGGATTTTGCTATAAGCATTTATTGCACACAAGATGCTTGAAATACCAGGAATATGCAGGGTCATATGAGATGCAGTATTTAAACAATAAAAAAAAAGGGCAGTGATTAAACTGCCCTTAAAACGGGATAATTTGAAGAGGCACAATACACCCAAAAGTGCTTCATTCCCAAATGACGATCCATCGTCCTATCTCAAATCCTTTTGAGAGTTTTTTAAAGAGCATCCTTGTCTTTAAAAGCTTCCTTGCCCACTTCGTTCCGTGAGGTGGACTGTAAATATAGCAACAAAATATTTATCTAACAAGATGTATTTACAAGTGATCCTTTACTTATCCACATCTTGCTCAGCTACCCGTACAGTTATCCACAGTTATTATTTCTTTATAATCAATGAGTTAATGAGAGTCTATTTCAGGCGCCAGAGAACACCTGTGGATATTTTCCAATATTCCCACAAGTCTTTAAGAGATCTCGCACAAGAGACTTCCCATCCGGCCGCTTTTAAATTATACAACTGTGAAAATATTGCACATAAACTCGCCAGAAACCAAACGAACTTTTTTTAAAATAATTAAACCAAGCGATTAACTAAGCAGATTTTTGCTTGAGTTATTGGTCTAGATTGCACATAATCACGTCTTTTGACAAGGAACCTCAATGCCAAGCCATAAAATTGCCGCTATTCAAATGACCTCCATCGATAATATCGAGGCAAACCTCAACACCGCCGCCGCCTTACTGGCGCAAGCAGCGCAGCAAGGTGCTAGCATTGCCGTGTTACCCGAAATGTTTCCTACTCTCTCGGTAGAAAATGGTCATATTGAAGCCCGCGAGCAATTAGGTGTTGGGCCAATTCAAGGCTTCATCCGTGAACAAGCCATCAAGCACAACTTATGGATTATTGGCGGCACCGTGCCCATTGCCAGTGAAGACGACAGGCGTGTCCGCGCTGCGTGCTTGGTCTACAATAATAAAGGTGAAATTGTGGCGCGCTACGACAAAATACACTTATGCGACGTTCGTTTAAAAGATGGCACCGAAAATTACCATGAATCGGCAAAAACCATACCCGGTAATGAGCTAGTGGTTTTTGAGTCACCCGTGGGTATGATTGGCTTGGCCGTTTGTTATGATTTACGCTTTGCAGAGCTATTTCGCCAGCTTACCGACAAGGGTGCAGAAATCTTTGTGCTACCCTCAGCCTTTATACGCAATACCGGCCTAGCGCACTGGGAAGTGTTGTGCCGAGCACGGGCGATTGAAAATCAAGCCTACTTCGTGGCCGCCGACCAAACCGGTACGCACCCAACGGGGCGTGAAAGCTATGGTCATAGTATGATTATCGATCCGTGGGGTAAAATACAAGCCTGCTTGGAAGACGAGCCCGGTGTGGTAATATCAGAAGTAGACACGGACTACGTGCAATCTATCCGTAAAAGCATCCCTATTCAAGCACATCGCCGTTTATAAACGGTGTTACACCGGCATGACGCTGAGCGTCATCACATCATTAAACTGGCCTGCTTGCAAGGGCGCACCGTTGGCCAGCTGAGCTTGTAAATGCAATTTTTGACCATCACGGCACTGGCCATCACGGCTAGCATTCAGCTGCACGGCACCTGCGCCCAGCTTGCTAAAGTCAGAGCTGCCATCTGAAGCACTTAATTGATACGGGATTTTATCGCCCTGCTGACTTTGCAAGTGATAATTTCCCGCTTGCATACCATTACGGCTGCTAGCGGTTAAACGGTATGCACCGCCACGGTAATTTGACACCACACAGCCGGTGCTAACGTGCATAACATCACTTGGGTTATCACCTTCAGTGGCATTTAACTGCATATCAGACAATGATTTAACTTGAATATTCTGTTTAACGATTAAAGAGATATTCATGCTCGCCGTTGAAGTAGGCCCAAGTTTACCATCGCTGGCGCCGTAACATGCGCTAGTAACAGTGAACAGCCCTACCAAGACGATGGCCTGGGTGATCTTGTTCATGTGCAAATCCTTCTGCTTTGTTTGGTTAAGTCTTACACTTAATGGCTGTCTTTTTGTTCCTCAAAAAGATAGCTTCGCTTAAATCTTATGCTTTTAATATAGTCTATATTTTGATAAATCACCAATTTTTTGACGCTTTTAGTTGATGAGTAAGTTAAACTGGCATACAGATAAGTTGACATCGAAAGCTAAGTTATTGATAATAGGCCTTAATTAGACAAACGGACTTCGTTAATGAAATTTTTACCCGCCTTATTGATACTTTGCCTCAGTTGCCCATTACTGGCGAGCAACTTAACAAGAAAAGGCTACGAATTAGTTGATTGCGCTCACTCTAGCCATCAGCGGTTTAATGAGTCGATACAAAAAAGCCTCAGTAACAACAAAACCGGCTTAAGCTGGAATTCACCTAACTGCCAAATCTTTATGACAGAAGCGATACTACCGAAGAATTTCCGACGCACAGAATTACGCGTCACCGATTCACTGGTCGCGATTGTCTACAATAAATTCAAGAAGGTATTGGTCTGCTTGCCAAACAAGCCTCAGCGTAAACGCAATACTATCTTTTGCGCCCCCATCCCGGTTCGTTAATTTAGCTGATTTTTTGCACCGTTAACTCACCCACATGCTGCATAGCCAGCACCATCGCTTGCGCGCCAGCAACAGTGGTGCAATAAGGAATTTTATATTGCACAGCGCTGCGACGAATCACAAATGAATCTGACAAGCTAGGCTTGCTGTTGGTGGTGTTAATAATGAAATGAATTTCATTATTTTTTATCATATCAATAATGTGCGGGCGCCCTTCTCGCACCTTGTTAACCGCCGTGCAAGCAATGCCTTTGGCTTGAATCACTTTTGCCGTGCCTTTGGTTGCATACACCGTAAAGCCTCGCGCCGCTAAATCACCCGCCACTTGCGCAGCCGCTTCCTTATCGCACTCTTTGGTGCTAATAAACACATTGCCTGTTTGCGGCAGAATATCATTACTGGCTAACATGCCTTTGGCAAAGGCTTCGGCAAACGTAGCACCGGTACCCATGGCTTCACCGGTAGATTTCATTTCCGGCCCTAAGTTGGGATCAGCGCCTTGGAATTTGGCAAACGGGAACACAGGCCGTTTCACAGAATAAAATTTTGGCACGGCTTCCTTGGTAACGCCTTGCGAAGCTAAGCTAATGCCCATCATGCAGCGCGCCGCAATGTTGGCCAGTGGCACGCCAGTGGCTTTGGACACAAACGGCACGGTGCGTGAAGCACGTGGGTTCACTTCTAATACATAAATCGTGTCACCTTGAATGGCGAACTGCACATTCATTAACCCAATCACTTTTAAATCCTTGGCCATAAGAATGGTCTGCTGACGAACTCTATCTAATACATCATCACTAAGACTATAGGCAGGAAGTGAGCACGAAGAATCACCCGAGTGCACGCCGGCTTGTTCAATGTGTTGCATGATGCCGCCAAGAATAACGTCTTGTCCGTCACAGACGGCATCCACATCAATTTCAATGGCGTCATTTAAAAAGTGATCTAACAACACCGGTGCAGCATTAGACACTTGCACTGCGGTGCGCATATAATTTAACAATTCGTCATCATTGTAGACAATTTCCATCGCCCTGCCGCCTAAAACATAGGACGGGCGCACAACTAACGGGTAACCAATTTTATTTGCTTTAGGCACCGCTTCAAGAATATCTTTTACCGTATCATTAGGCGGTTGCTTTAAGCCCAAACCTTGGATAACTTGTTGGAAGCGTTCGCGATCTTCGGCGCGATCAATCGAATCGGGCGAGGTGCCAATAATCGGCACGCCTGCGGCCTCAAGTGGACGCGCTAATTTTAGCGGTGTTTGACCGCCATACTGCACAATCAGACCATCGGGTTGCTCGGTGGCAACAATTTCTAAGACATCTTCTAAGGTTAATGGCTCGAAATATAAGCGGTCTGAAGTATCGTAATCAGTTGAAACCGTTTCTGGATTACAGTTCACCATGATAGATTCGTAACCTTCATCACGCGCAGCGTAAGCTGCGTGCACGCAACAATAATCAAACTCAATCCCTTGACCAATTCGGTTTGGTCCACCGCCTAGCACAACAATTTTTTTATTTTTTGTTGGCTCAGCTTCGTTTTCTTCTTCGTAGGTTGAATATAAATAGGCTGTACTGGTAGCAAATTCAGCCGCACACGTGTCCACACGTTTATACACGGGGCGTATGCCTAACATGTAACGACGTTCGCGAAAATCACGCTCGCCCACACCCAACAAATGCGCCAACCGATAATCAGAAAAACCTTTACGCTTTAGTTGATACAAAGATTGCTTGTCGAGATTTTTTAAACCTGTGCCAATTAAAGTGGCTTCGGTATCAATCAAATCTTTAATTTGCACTAAAAACCAAGGGTCAATTTTGGTGAGTTGGTTGACTTTTTCAACGTCCCAACCATAGCGAAACGCATCGCCAATAAACCACAAGCGGTTCGGCCCTGGTGTTTGCAATTCATCGGCTATACGACGCTCTGCGGCTTCAGTTTTTAAATCAATTTGATTGCGAAAACCATACACCCCAATTTCTAAACTCCGCATCGCTTTTTGCAGTGATTCTTGAAACGTGCGCCCAATGGCCATGACCTCACCTACCGATTTCATTTGCGTGGTTAAGCGGGTATCACAGCCTGGAAATTTTTCAAAATTAAAGCGCGGTATTTTAGTCACCACGTAATCAATGGACGGCTCAAACGATGCGGGCGTAACGCCCCCGGTAATATCATTTTGCAATTCATCCAGCGTGTAACCAATTGCGAGTTTTGCCGCTATTTTTGCAATGGGGAAACCCGTCGCTTTTGAAGCTAAGGCCGAAGAGCGCGATACACGCGGATTCATTTCAATCACCACCATGCGGCCATCTTCAGGGTTGATACCAAACTGCACATTTGAGCCACCGGTTTCCACGCCAATTTCACGCAGCACAGCCAACGAGGCGTTGCGCATGATTTGATATTCTTTATCGGTTAACGTTTGTGCCGGGGCCACTGTAATGGAGTCGCCAGTATGCACACCCATGGGGTCAAAGTTTTCTATCGCGCAAACAATAATGCAATTGTCATTACGGTCTCGCACCACTTCCATTTCATATTCTTTCCAGCCCAGCAAAGATTCGTCGAGTAATAATTCATTGGTAGGCGACAGGTCAAACCCACGCTCACAAATTTCCACAAACTCTTCTTTGTTATAAGCAATACCGCCACCGCTGCCACCCATGGTAAAACTAGGGCGAATGATAGTGGGAAATCCTAATAGCTTTTGGCGCTCAACCGCCTCTTCCAAGGTGTGCACAACAAAGGCACGCGGTACAGCTAAACCAATTTTTGCCATGGCAATATTAAACAGCGCGCGATCTTCTGCTTTATCAATCGCTTCGCGTTTGGCGCCAATCATTTCGACGTTATATTTTTCCAACACGCCGTTGGACGCTAAACTTAACGCGCAATTCAATGCAGTTTGACCACCCATGGTGGGCAGTAAAACTTCAGGGCGTTCTTTATCAATAATTTTTGCCACTTCTTCCCAGAGTAATGGCTCAATGTAAACCGCATCAGCGGTTGCCGGGTCAGTCATGATGGTGGCAGGGTTAGAGTTAACCAACACAACGCGGTAACCCTCTTCCTTTAGCGCCTTACACGCTTGCACGCCGGAGTAATCAAACTCGCAGGCTTGGCCAATGACAATAGGCCCTGCGCCAAGAACGAGGATGGTTTTGATATCGAGTCTTTTAGGCATTAATTACTCCAATCATGCACTTTGGCGTTGGCTTTGTTGACGCATACTTTCAATAAAGCGCTTAAATAAAGGTTTTAAATCGTGTGGCCCTGGAGAAGCTTCCGGGTGACCTTGAAAGCTAAACGCCGGTTTATCGGTTAAGGCAATACCTTGCAAAGAATCATCAAACAATGAGACATGCGTGGGCAGCACATTTTTAGGTAACGACTTTGCATCGACCGCAAACCCATGATTTTGGCTAGTAATCAATACTTGCTTAGTCGCTAAATCTTGCACTGGATGGTTAGCACCATGATGGCCAAATTTCATTTTAATAGTTTTGGCGCCAGCAGCTAACGCCAACAATTGGTGACCTAGGCAAATGCCAAACACCGGCATGCCAATGGCCAATAATTCTTCAATTGCATTAATAGCATAAGTGCAAGGCTCAGGGTCGCCGGGCCCATTAGATAAAAACACGCCGTCTGGATTTAAAGCCAACACTTCACTGGCGCGTGTTTTGGCTGGCACCACTGTAACGCGACAGCCTTCGTCGGCCAAAATACGCAAAATATTGTGTTTAACGCCAAAATCGTAGGCCACAACATGAAATTCTGGCTCCGCGGGGGCTGTAAAATCATTTTGTGCTAGCGCCCATGTACCTGTCTGCCAATCATAGCTTTTCTGCGTGGTAACCACCTGTGCTAAATCGATGCCTTGCAAGCCAGAAAAAGCCTGGGCTTTAGCAATGGCGTCTGCGGCGGTGGCATTCTCTCCTGCCAACAAACAACCAGATTGTGCGCCGTTTTTGCGTAAAAGACGTGTTAAGCGACGGGTATCAATGTCAGCAATCGCCACAACCTTGTTTTGTTGTAAATACTCTTGCAGCGACATTTCGGCGCGCCAGTTGCTATAAGTTAAAGGTAAGTCACGAATCACTAACCCGGCAGCATGCACTTGGCTTGACTCTTGGTCGGTCGCCATGCAGCCAACATTACCAATATGCGGATAGGTTAAGGTCACAATTTGCTGTGTGTAGGAAGGATCGGATAGAATTTCTTGGTAACCCGTCATGGCGGTGTTGAAAACAACTTCACCGACGGTTTCACCACTAACACCAATGCTGGTGCCATAAAAAACACTACCATCAGCTAAGGCAAGAATTGCTTGAGTCATTAGGGCTCCTAATATTTTGCGAATTATAGCAAAGGAGCTTGGGAAGTCTAGCTTGTATTACCCTTATAGGAGAACTAACTACGACCTTTCATTAATTCACGTAAAGAAGCCGGCTGCGCCACACCCACAATATTTTCAGCCTCTTCACTCACCACGGTTGGCATTCCATTCGCGGTTTGAAAAGCCAGCTCAACCGCAGGCCAATTAATGGTGACGTGATGCACCAGCGCCAAGCGCGTTAAGGTTTTCATAACCGGCGCCATAATGGCCTGCTGCTTGTAAAAATTCTCTTTCAAAGGCTGGTGAATTTCCAAATAGACCTGTCCTTTATACCATCCAGCCAAATAAGGTTGTTCCACAATTCTCACCTTGCTGCCTTTAGCCACCCAAGGAAACATTTGTTCAATATCTTTTTCCATCATCCGCATGCAACCAAAACTGCCGCGGCTACCAATACTTTCTGGAAAATTGGTCGCGTGAATAAGGTACTCTGGAATCGACAAATAAATAGCACGCCGGCCCAATGGATTGTCTGGCCCGCCACGAATAACACGCGGTAAAATAATGCCGCGTTTTTTGTTATAAGCGCGAATACTGGCAGGCGGAGTCCACGTAGGATCGCGCTTTGTTCGGGTAACATAGGTAGTACCCAATGGCGTCATGTGCCCAGGTTTTCCAATGCCAATTGGATACGTCATCACCACATTAGTATGTGCTGGGTAATAAAATAATCGCATGGTTGATATATCAACCACAAAACCTTTATGAGGATAATCAGGTAAAATATAACGTGCAGGCAGCACCACGGGCACACCCGCAGGCAAGCTTTGTTCGGCTTTAAACGGCGGGTTATTTTTTTCCATAATATTGCGGCCAACATCATAGTCCATACCAATATTACTTAAGGTTTCACCTTCTAATGAAGTAAACACGCGCACTTGGCCAATCACATCTTGGCCGCGCGGGGGAAGTTGGTAGATAGTTGCTTGGCTTAGGGTGCCAAACAATAAAATGACAGTTAAAATCAGTACTCGCATTTATTTTGGATATCCTATTGTAAATATTTGGAGTGATACAACCATTTATGGCTGGGATAGTAATCGACCACGATGGTACCGTTCTTGATGGTGTTAATCAAGCGCGTGGCCACCTTACGGCCAACCGCTAAACAACCAAAACTTTTGCCCGCTTCATGATGCAAGCGAATAAAATCCCGATTAACATACGCCGCCGGATGCAACACCACTTCACGCTTAAACACATTACTATTAAAATGTTTTTCTAGGCCATGCAAGCGCATAGAATAACCTTCTATGCCTTCATAAGGTTTACCGGTAAGGATGACCCCGATGCTCGACTCATAACTATTAATACGATTCGAAAAATATTTCGCATATAAAGCACCACTGTGCGCACCATGAGATACATAAGTATCAAACAACAATTTGTTGGTATTAAGATCAAACACCCACAAACGTCGTTCATCAGAGGGCTTATTAAAATCAACAACAGTTAGCAAGCCGCGCTTGTCTAGGCCACGTTCGCGGGCGTGATGATACGCCTTCATGGCCGTTGCAATCACTCCTTGTGGCAAGCCCAGGGCAGCATGATTTATCAAAGCGAACGTGTCCGAACAACGTTGGCTAGACAAAACAGAAAATCGGCTATAGTTAGGTTGCATGGCTGCATAAGCCAAAATAGGGGCTGTTTGAATGTTTGCCAGCTTAGCTTGGTCATCTAAACTTTCGGTTACTAAGTAAGGTGTGTTGGCGATCACTCTCGGGGGCGCTGCCGATTTGTGTGCAAAAATAGACCAGCCTATTACTATTAATAAACTCGCGAGAAGTAAAATAACTAAAGTGTTGCGCGCAAATTTACGGTGCAATGTGGTCTACCTTGATTGAATTCTGTACAGAGTTTACAAGATTCTGAACCCGCTGTACAGATGCAAACGCATCCCCATTAAAAATAACAAATTGTAAAATTTAATATTTTTTGCCCAATGGCTTGCAATTTCATCCAAAAGCCCTTATAAATGCTTCTGTTGATATAAATCAACAGAAGCTTCATTAATTTACAAAAAATCAGGAGATTTCTCACATGAAAAAATTTGCCGTTGTTATCGCTGCTATCTTTGCTGTTGCCTTACTAGCTGGTTGTACTTCTAGCCATAAATCAGGTTCTATGTCTAGCACCAAAATGACTAAAATGCACAAAGATCATAAAGGCGAAAAAGACTATAAAGGCGAATTACACAAGAAGTAATTTGACTCTCTAGTTCAAAAGCCCGGCTTGTCCGGGCTTTTTTAATTCTCCTAATACTATATACCCATCACCATTGGCAGACTTCTCAATTGCATTCTGCTACAATTCACCCATGCCAACATTAGCCCAAAACCAAGCCCAACATACGCCTATGATGCAGCAATTTTTGCGCATTAAAGCCGAGCACCCTGATATTTTATTGCTATACCGCATGGGTGATTTTTACGAATGTTTTTTTGAGGACGCACACCGCGCCGCCAAGCTATTAGACATTACCCTCACCCACCGAGGCAATTCTGCTGGCGAACCTATCGCCATGGCAGGCGTGCCCTATCACTCCATAGAAAATTATTTAGTCAAACTGCTAGAGCAAGGCGAATCCGCCGCCATTTGCGAACAAATTGGCGATCCCGCCACCAGCAAGGGTCCGGTGGAACGCCAAGTGACCCGCATTATTTCACCCGGCACAGTGAGCGATGAAGCGCTGCTTAATGCCAACCATGATAATTTGCTCGTGGCCTTAGAACACAAAAAAGACAAATTTGGCATCGCCAGCTTAGACATGAGCAATGGCCGTTTTCAGGTATTAGAAGTTAGCGGCAAAAATGCCTTGCAAGCAGAACTAGAACGCTTACAACCGGTAGAAATTTTATTGCATGAAAAATTTCCTGGCGAGGCGCTGCCAGCAAAAACTCGCGGCGTAAGCTTGCGCCCCATTTGGGATTTTTCATTAGACACTGCGCAGCGCAACTTATGCAAACAATTTAACACCAAAGATTTAAGCGCCTTCGCTGTTGATGACGTGCCTTTAGCCGTCATGGCTGCCGGCGCCATTTTAGCTTATGCACAACACACCCAACGCCAAGCCCTGCCGCATATTAAAGCTTTAAAAAAACTACTCGCCAGCGACACCTTGCACATTGATGCTGCTAGCCGCCGCCACTTAGAAATTGATCGCAATTTAAAAGGCGGCAATGACAACACCTTGCTCAGCGTGCTAGACAATTGCCAAACCGTGATGGGCAAACGCTGCTTACGCCGTTGGTTAAACCGCCCCTTACGGAACATTAAGCACGTGCAACAACGTCAACAAGCCATTGGCAAAATTATTGCGCAACATGCCATTGAGCCTGTGCAGGCAGTCTTAACAGGCATTACCGATGTAGAGCGCGCCATCTCACGCATCGCGTTGCTCACCGCACGCCCGCGTGACTTAACGTTAGTGCGCACCACGCTAAGCTTATTGCCCGACTTGCAACAAGCCATGAAAAATTTATCAGGCGAATTGTTAGACGTGTTAAAACAACACACCCAAACGTTTCCTGAATTACACCAGTTACTAAAAAAAGCGCTTATAGATGTGCCGCCTGTGTTAATTCGCGACGGTGGCGTGATTGCTGCTGGCTACAATAGCGAGCTTGATGAGCTGCGCAACTTAAGCACCAACGCCAACCAATTTTTGTTAGATTTAGAAATACGTGAAAAACAACAAACCGGAATCGCCACCTTAAAAGTCGGCTACAACCGCGTGCACGGATACTTTATTGAGCTAAGCCGCGCCCAAGCGGACAGCGCACCGGTACATTATATTCGTCGCCAAACCTTAAAAAATGTCGAGCGCTACATCACCCCAGAGCTAAAAGAATTTGAAGACAAGGTGCTTAGCGCACAAAGTCGCAGCCTAGCCAAAGAAAAACAACTCTATCAAGCCTTGCTAGAAGAGCTCGCCACGCATTTACACCCATTGCAACAATTAGCCCGTAGCTTAGCCGCCTTAGACGTGCTGGTTAATCTTGCTGAACGCGCACAAAGCTTAAACTATCATTGCCCCACCTTGAGTGAAACCTGCGTGATCGACATTGAGCAAGGTCGGCACCCCGTAATAGAAGCGGTGCAACGCGAACAATTCATCGCCAACAACACACAATTAGATACCGCAACACAAATGATGTTGATAACAGGCCCGAATATGGGTGGAAAATCAACCTATATGCGTCAAACTGCGTTAATTGTACTGCTAACGCACATTGGCAGCTACGTGCCGGCTAAATCGGCCACGATTGGCCCTATCGAACAAATATTTACCCGCATTGGCGCCAGCGACGACTTAAGCGCCGGCCACTCAACCTTTATGGTAGAAATGATTGAAATTGCCAACATCTTGCATCACGCCAGCCCACGCAGCTTGGTATTGGTCGATGAAATTGGCCGCGGCACCAGCACCTTTGATGGGTTAGCCTTAGCCTGGGCTTGTGCCTTACAACTAGCGGACATTGGCGCGCTAACCTTGTTTGCCACCCATTATTTTGAGCTTACTGAACTCGCCACCACGGCAGCGCAAATTCGCAATGTGCATGTGAGTGCCGCCGAGCAAGGCGATGACATTGTCTTTTTACACAAAATTGAGCCTGGCGCCGCAAGCCGCAGTTATGGCATTCAAGTTGCCAAGCTAGCCGGCGTGCCCGCCAAAGTATTAGCTGAGGCCAAAGCAAAATTACACGCCTTGCAACAAGAAGGCCCAGCCTTGCTGCCTGCTAAATCTGCTTCACCCATCGAAGCCAATAAGGTAGAATTAGCCTTAGCAGCCGTAGAGCCCGACGAGTTAACCCCCAAAGAAGCCTTAAATGTGCTTTATAAATTGAAAAAATTGAACGAATTATGAGTAAAAAGAAATCGACACCCAGTAATGTTATTGCCCAAAACAAAAAATCAGGTCATGATTTTTTTATTGAAGAACGTATCGAAGCCGGTATTGTCCTAGAAGGTTGGGAAGTAAAAAGCTTACGCGCAGGAAAAATTCAACTGGTAGACAGTTATGTCCTCATTAAAAACAGCGAAGCTTGGCTAATTGGCACACAAATTCCGCCACTGTTATCAGCCTCCACCCACGTAAATCCTGATCCGACCCGCACCCGCAAGCTTATGCTGCACCGGCGTGAGCTAGACAAATTAATTGGCGCCGTGCAGCGTGACGGCTACACCCTAGTACCCATCAAACTCTATTGGCAGCGTGCACACGTAAAATTAGAAATTGGTTTAGCCAGAGGTAAAAAGCAACACGATAAACGCGCCAGCGAAAAAGATCGCGATTGGGAACGCAACAAGCAGCGCCTTATGCGCCACTCTTAATCTCATTTATCTAACTGGAGTCAATATTCATGGACAGAAAAGTAACCGCCTATACCGGCATCATCGTTTGCTCAACGGCAGCACTTTTTTATTGGTTTCAGTACCTAACCTCAACACTACCGTCTATTACCGTTAGACAACTCATGCACCATTTTCACGCCAGCGCTATTCAAATTGGCTTTATTAACGCCTCATATTTTTACACCTTTTTTATCTTCTTATTTATTTGCGGCCCCATTATTGACCGCTTCTCAGCAAAAAAAATTATTGCCATCGCTTGTGCCGTTTGCGCCGTGTCTACTTATACAAGCGTTCTCAGCCACAACATTATTCTCTCCTGCTTTAGCCGTGCGGCAATGGGGGCCAGCTCTGCTTTCGCCTACCCAGCGATGCTTTATTTAATTGAAACCTGGTTAGACAGCCGCTGGTTTACCTTGTACGCCAGCATACTGACCGCCTCCGCAGAAATATTTATCTTATTTTTTAATTTGGCCGTCGCCGTTTATTTATCCAAAACATCACTGTCAAGCATCCACATCAGCTTAGCCATTCTTGGCTTGGTGTTTGCCGCCATCAGTTTTTTTCTGATTCGTAACAAGCCAGCCCAACAACAAGCTCAAAATCATGACCCAGCACCGCCTTTGTTAACGACCATTCGCCTTTTGTTCACCAACTCACAATTTATTATCTTGTTACTGATCACCTTATTTTTCTTTGTCAGTACCGCGATATTTAGCGCCTCATGGGGGGTAGAATTTTCAAAAGCTGCGCTAGGATTTTCGAGCAAAAATGCCGTATTTTTAAATGCAGCGCTTTTTGGCGGCATCGCGCTTGGCACTATATTTTTCGGTTTATTAGGGGATTGGTTAAAATACCGCAAATGGCAAATTCTCGGCTCGGCCACACTTTCGCTGCTCGTATTAGGCATTATTCTCTTTGCCAAGCCGCTCAATTTTCCCATCACGGTGAGCTTATTTAGCCTACTTGGCTTTTTGATGGGCACCAGCATTAACGTCTATTACTACGCTAAAAAAATCTGCCCACAAGGTGTTATTGCCACCGGCATGGCGATTGTGACCGCTATTTCAAATATTAGCTTTATGATTCTCCCCCCACTTATTGGTTGGATTCTCGACAGCCATTGGCATGGCACGCTCTCGCACGGCGCCCGTGTTTTTAGCCGTGGTGCCTTTCAAGAAGCCTTCATTGTTGCCCCACTCTCTTACATTGTAGTGATTGGGTTAACTTTTTTCTTAAAAGAATAGTTTGCCAGCGCTAAACGCTTGAAATTTAAAGGCCATAAATACCCAGCTTTCAAGCGCCAAACAACGCTACGAATATAATTACTTATGTTGACCCGTGATACTCACGTCAAGGCTAATGCGCGGCGCAAAAGCAAGACTCAGCACCTTATTGTTCATGCCCTCGCCCAACGCTGACCAACTAGTACCATTCCACTGCGCAATGTAGTTGGCGGGTTCACCTCCCGCCTCAGTAAAATTACCCCCTGCAAAAATGTCATTCGTTGCTGTGATAGCAATAGCTCGCACACTGCCGTTCAAGCCATCACCCAAAGCGGTCCAGCTACTGCTATTCCAGAGTGCAATATTGTTAACAGGGGTGGCTCCAGAAGATCTAAAAACGCCGCCCGCAACAATATTTCCAAGCGAGTTCTTCGCTAAGCTATAGACTATGCCGTCCAAGCCATCACCCAAAGCTGACCACGTATTGCCATTCCATGCTGCCACACCCTTAACCGCCAGGTTGTCGCCTGTAACATTAAACTGCCCACCCGCAACAATATTATTTGGCGTCGATTCAACCAGTGACTCTACCGAGCCCCTAAGACCCGCGCCCAAAGCGGACCAGGCCCCATCGCTGCGTTGGGCAATGTTGCTTGCCGGCTCCTGCCCTGCCTTCGTGAAAAATCCGCCGGCAACAAAGCCACCCTCGGTTGTTGCTGCCAAACTATATACCCTATTTCCAGTCATGCCGCCATCCAACGCAGACCAGCTACTGCCGTCCCAAGCTGCAATATAATTAACCGATAGCTCATCTGCCTCAGTAAACCAGCCACCCGCTATCAATTCGCCCGCAGCATTCACTGTAAGAGCGGTCACGGTGCTGCTCATTCCTTGGCCCAGAGTAGACCAATCATCACCATTCCATGTTGCAATCCTCTCGGCCGTTTTATAATCAGCTTGTGAAAATGTGCCTCCCGCAACCAGATCACTGTTAGCATCTAGCGCTAACGCATAGACACTGCTATTAACGCTGTTATTTAAAGCGGACCAATTACTGCCATCCCATTTCGCAATGTATTGCATTTCTCCCCCGCCAGCCGTGGTGAATTCCCCACCTGCATATAAATCGCTTCCATAAGTAAACTGTATGTTGCTTGAAGCAGAGGTGTCATCTTGCGTAGTCAAACTTACAGTGACGGTTGCAACCTGATCAGCTTTTATTGTCTGAATCGAATTCGCTTTATACCAAATGTGACAAATGCCGGTGTTAGCGGCCAGAGGACGGCTAAAATCTAAACATGTGCTGGCAAAAGCACTGCTGCAATTACTGCCTGTTTTATCGCATAAAGTAATATTTTCTCCCTCAGGCGGCGTGGCAGTGAGTGTCGCAAGGGTGTGCGCTGAAGTAGTCAAATTGCTCACCTTCAATGCGCGATAACCTAAATGCTGGTAACCGCTATCCGCTTCAACACCGATAGACAACGTGTTGCTAGGCAAAAAGTTTTGCCGCGTCGCGTCAAGATTAGTGCCGCTGGCCGTGATAACTGAGGTTAGATTATGATCGTCACCGATAGAATAATTCATGGTGCACGAAGCACCCGGGATGATAGTAACGTTACAACTTGTGGTCGAAAGTGATAACCAGCTATCTCCCGTGCTGGGCTGAATGCTAGGCGCCAGCCAATCAAACTGTCCGGTGTTTTTAATAACAAAACTACCTAATTTAGTGGCAGTGTTGCCTGGAATATCTTGGCCCACATCTTCGCCGTTAGGATTAATGGCCACCTGAGTGTGCGCAATACTCAACGTTGAGCTTATGCTGGTGGCACTGCCGCCACTCGGCGTAAACTCGAATCTTACCACCGCAGTGCCCGACGATCTAGGATAAGCCGTATAGGCAAACACACAACTCTGCCCACTGGCCAGCTCTGCACTACAAGTTGATTTGTCACCAGCAAATATCACAATTTTTATGCCTGCATATTGAATAAGCGCAAGATTAGTTACATCAACATTGGAGTCATTATGCACTGTAAAATACTCTGTCCCAGGTTGAGTTATCAATACTGCGTTGACACTCAAGATACCAACATGCGTGGTCACATTCAAAGCATTTTTTGAGTTACTCGCTTGAACCGATAACTCACCATCGTCTGTGCTGGTTGGCAAGCTATCACTCATGGCAATGTGTAACGTACAATCAGCATTGGGGGCAGTGCTTGCGCAACTGAGTGTCGAGTTCGCGGCATCCACATAAGCTTGTAAACTAGAAGGCAGCGCTACTGCAATTTCATTCACCGTACTCGGGCCAGTGTTGTGCACCACCAGCGTTGTTGAATCACCTGGGCTAAAAAACGCTCGCGCTGTAGCGGTGCTTAGCGTAGGCATCTCTGTAGTAGGTGCCGCCACAACTGTGGTTGTTTGCACTTGATCGGCACTTAGATTACGGCAAACTGTGTTGGTATCGTTGGCACAAATTTTGAAAGTGGTGTTAGTAAATTGTGCGCCCGTTG
This sequence comes from Gammaproteobacteria bacterium, assembly GCA_034112285.1. Taxonomy (GTDB): domain Bacteria; phylum Pseudomonadota; class Gammaproteobacteria; order JABDGN01; family JABDGN01; genus JAWUVP01. The sequence continues at coordinate 8,643 of JAWUVP010000049.1, read as the reverse complement.
GGCCACTAAAAGATAAAGTCAGTGTGCAGCTTTGCCCTGCTGTCAAAGAGCTGGGGAAGTTACAAGCGCCCGCTACCGTGCTAGCGACTTGCGTTACCACACCCGCGCCAGTGGCTGTTAAGTCAGTCAAATGCGCATTGGGGATAGTGTTAGCCCAAATATTTTTTACCGTATAGGTTGCCACGCTAGCACGTTGTTGCACAACGCTCGCGGGGAAGTCCACCACGGGTGTGATAGTTAAAATACTATCAGCAAAGCTAAAACTGCTTAACGCAAGTAAGAAAACAGAAAGAATCAAACGCATAATAAAGTCCTGTTGATTTTTAAAAGAGATAACTAACCTATATACTTTTTTCATATAAACAACGTCCTTTCTTTATTAATGATGGTCCATGCGATGGTAGGACATCACACAGCAACTGTCAACGCGGTGCTTAATATGGTAAACCCCAAGTAGTGCTTACTATCAAGGGCTGTGTTTAACACCCTGGCACAACAAAGTAATTGTGAGTTTTTTGGGCAATTCATGAGCGCTAGTCTATACTAAATATAACAGCGTAGTTATGGCTACGCATCAACACAAGATGGTTTCATAGTAGCAACGTTATTTGTCTTACAGGCCCAATAGGCTTTGATACAGGTTACTTTGTTACGTTCTCCTCGCTGTGTGAGTTTAACCCTTGGCATTCCAAGGGTTTTTTTTGCGAAAAACACAGCGTTTAGAAATGATATAGGGCGGTATCTACGTTCACCAGCAGTACAAAATTTAGATTTAGAGCAAGCCCACTATTGTTGGTCATGCTATAAGATTATGCACGAAGGCGCGCTGAAATGTAGTGGCTGTAAAATAGCCTGTTACTGTAACAAAACTTGTCAGAAAAAAGATTGGACGCCAAATCATAAAGCCGAATGTGTAGAGCTTAAGTCCTTAGCTGATTCGGCTATTGGCAAGGTGCAATAGATTCGCAATGAATAAAATGTTAGAGACTATCTCTTAGCACTTTAACGCGTTTCAGGTACCTTTTGGCTTAGTTCATTTCCGCTAGCGAGACTCTATTGCGCGTAATTCTCAGGAAACAATTCACGCTCTACCCCTTCGATAACAATGTGCAAAATCATCATGTGTATTTCTTGAATGCGATCAGAGGTTTGGGCAGGAATAATGAATTCATAATCGCACATGCCTTTTAACTCCCCGCCCGATTTACCTAGCAAGGCCACGGTTTTCATGCCGCGCTCTTTCGCCGCTTCCACCGCGAGAATAATGTTTTTTGAATTACCGCTGGTAGACAAGCCAAACAACCAATCACCCTCTTGACCAAAGGCCTCAACGCCACGGGAAAAAATTTTGTCAAAACCAAAATCATTGCCCACACAAGTAATGTGTGAAGAATCGGTTAAGGCTATTGCCGGTAAGGCACGACGATACTTTTGATATTGGCCGGTAAACTCTTCGCATAAGTGCATCGCGTCACAAGCACTGCCGCCGTTTCCGCAGGCGAGAATTTTTTTGTTGTTTAAAAATGACTGGCTTAACGCGGTGGTAATAGCTTGCGTGGTCGCAAAGTTTTGTTCGTCATGACAAAAAGCTTGTAACGTCGATAAAGCTTGTAAATAGGATTGTTTATTTTGCATTGGGTTTCCTTTTAAATGAAGGTGGGGCAATCTCAGCTCGGTAGGCTTATACTTTAACAAAACTGGAGTGATTCAGCCACGTTTTATCGGGGTAGTATACCATCAGCATCGCACCATTTTTCAGTGAGTTGACTAAAGGCTTAATCATTTTCGTGCTCACGGCCGGGCAACCCCAGCTGCGACCCAAACGATGATGAGCCTGTAAAAAGGGTTGGCTAACATAATAAGCCGAGTGTAAAACAATATCACGTTGGAAGGCATTGTTATTGTAACCTTGTTCTAAACCATGCAAACGCAACGACAACCCGTGCTCACCTCTATAGGCATTACCGGTGGAGTAAACACCCAAACTCGTTGCATCGCTGTTAACCACATCAGAAAAATGCTTCGCGTAAAGCGCACCACTGGTTTTGCCATGCGCCACATAGGTGTGATACAGCAGCTGTGAGTGTTGCATATCAAACACCCAAAGACGCTTTTGTGACGACGGCATTTGCATATCGGCAATCGCCACCGTTTGGCGTTCAAAATCATGGTGCTGCTGACCATAGGTATAAGCTTGTAAACTGGCGGTTAAGGCCGGCAATGGCAGGCTAGGTGCTTGCTGATGCAGACGCTGGAGTAAAGTGCGTGATGGGGTGCTAGCGAAGCCACAATAAGCCACGAGCAGGCTACAGCACACCAAGGCTCCGACAACAATTTGCTTTACTAAACGCATTAAAACACCCACAGCTTTAAAAGAGACGTAATGATACCATTTATAACGTTTTTGCGCAATTATTGAACATATGGTCTTCATCTGGATTGGGGATGTTTACAATCTCAACCGGTGTTTTAATAGCAATTCTGGGGTATAAGTCCTTGATATCGCCCTTATACATGCGCACACAGCCAAAACTTTGGCGTCCACCCAGTGCGCGGCCATTAAGTGCGGTATGAATCAAATAAGTGGGTTTATTAAGGTACATGGCATACGCGCCCAAGGGGTTATTATCGCCGCCCTCAACCGCAAAAGGATAACTTACACCGCGTTTTGCGGCCGCTGCACGTACACTTTGGGGAGGATACCAAATTGGATTTTCAGCTTTTTTGCGCACATAAAAGCTGCCCACTGGCGTTGGGTTTTCTTCTGTGCCTACGGTTACGGGGTAAATCGACAGCGTGTCTGTATTGGGGGAGCGATAAAACAAGGTTTGCGTGGCAATATTAACTAAAATTTCACCGGGTAGAATCTCGTGCGGCACCCAAAAGCAGGTTGGCACCACCACTTTTTCACCCAGGCTTAAATATTTTTTGCCTTTCAAGCTGGGATTATGTAGCAATATATTGTGGATACTCACGCCATATTTCCTAGAAATTTTCACTAAATTATCGCCTTCTTCCACGATAACATTAGACCACTGCCCCATGACGGCAGGAACGTGATTGGGTAAAGGAAACTCTTCAGCTTGCAACACAGTCATGCAATAACAACACATAAAAACAATAATTAACCGCACTTTATACACTCTCTTTTTCTGAAGTTTCTATTAACTCCACCAACCAATCAGACTCACTATTCAAGCAAGGGATCAAGGTTAATGTTTCTCCACCAGCCTCTTGCCATTGTTCAAGCCCGCGAATAGCAATTTCTTCTAGCGTTTCCAAGCAATCACTCACAAAAGAAGGACAGATAACATAAAGATGTTTGGTGCCATCTTTTGCTAAATCAATAAACATTTCATCTGTGTAGGGGTGAATCCAAGGTGTTCGACCTAGGCGTGATTGAAAGCAGGTAAGATGACGATCAGCAGACAGATCTAATTTTTTGACTATTGCCCGCGTGGTCGCATAGCATTGTGCGCGGTAACAATCAGCCGTAACCTGGCTAATTTTAGGGCAAGCACTCGCCATGTTACACACAGTAGTACAATTAGTCGTTTTACGAATATGTCGTTCTGGTAAACCATGGTAACTAAACATAAGTTTAGCGCTTTCTGGCAACACGCCAAGAGGTAATTGGTTGGTAATAAGACTAGCTTGAGCAGCAATAAAGCCAGGGGCAGAGTAAAAATCTCTAATTAAGTTAACTTGATTGCGCTGCCAATGTCCATCAATAGCTGGCCAGGCTTTTTGTATGGCCGACTCTGTCGCCGCTAAAGAATATTGTGGAAATAGCGGTATCATGATTATGCGCTCACAGTGCTGCAAAGATTCAACAGCCTTTGCAATACTCGGGGAGCCATAACGCATGCCCAGGCTCACTTGATATTCATCACCCAACTTTTTTTGCGCATTATCGGCTAATTGCTGACTATTAACTAGCAGCGGTGAACCTTGCTCAGTCCAAATGCTTTTATAAGCGGCTGCGGACTGTTTTGGCCGGCGTGGTAAAATAATTAAATTCAACAATAACCAACGCGCAATAGGATTGATATCAATCACGTAAGGGTCAAATAAAAATTCACGTAAATAGTTTTTAACATCTGCTTCTTCGCAAGAATCAGGCGTTCCCAAATTAATTAGCAATACACCAATTGTCATATCAAGCTCCTCTTAAACGATTTTCAATAGATTGTTGCACCCCTGCTGCATCTAAAAAGCAGTCGGCCAATAACTGAGTGGGCGAACCGTGCTCAATAAATTGATCGGGTAACCCCAAATTAAGAATAGGCATGCAGATTTGTGCGGCGGCTAAAGCTTCATTCACGCCACTACCGGCGCCACCTGCCACCACATTTTCTTCTAAAGTGACCAGCAATTTATGATTGCCGGCAACCTCTGTCAACATTTGCACATCTAGCGGCTTAATAAAACGCATATTAACCACGGTTGCATTCAGCGCCTCACCCACCGTTAACGCGGTGGCGAGCATACTGCCAAAGGCCAAAATAACTACCTCTTCACCGGCTCTGCACAATTGCGCTTTACCCAGCGGTAGCGCTTGCATTTTCTCTTCAATGGCAACACCTGGGCCAGTGCCTCGAGGGTAGCGCACGGCGGTGGGACCATCTTGCAAATAGGCCGTGTACAACATTTGCCGGGCTTCATTTTCATTGGCCGGCGCCATAATAATAAGGTTAGGCACACAACGCAAAAAACTTAAATCAAACATACCATGATGCGTGCACCCGTCACCGCCCACTAAACTTGCGCGGTCAATAGCAAACACCACTGGCAATTTTTGCAACGCAACATCATGAATTAATTGGTCGTAGCCCCGCTGTAAAAAAGAAGAGTAAATCGCCACGATCGGTTTTAAACCCTCGCACGCCATTCCTGCTGCCACCGTCACCGCATGTTGCTCAGCAATACCCACGTCTACGTAACGCTTAGGGTATTTCAACGCAAAATCAACTAAATCAGACCCTTCTTTCATGGCTGGAGTCACTCCAACTACCCGCTCATCTTGCGCGGCGATATCACAAAGCCATTGTCCAAAGATATTGGAATACGTTAACGGTTTGTTCTTGGCTTCCGGTTTTATTTCAGGGTTTAAAAACCCAGGTTTTACCGCATGATATTTAATCGGGTCTTTAACTGCCGGCGCATAGCCCTTGCCTTTTTTAGTCACAATGTGCAAAATGCGCGGACCTTTATGGGTGCGAATTTTACTCAAGATATCAACCAATAGCGGTAAGTCATGACCATCTATGGGCCCAACATAATAAAAACCAAGCTCTTCAAAAAACACACCGGGCGCTACCATGCCTTTCATATACTCTTCGGTGCGGCGCATAAAATCACCCCAGGCTGCGGGCATTTTATCTAATACGCGCTTTGAACCTTCACGAATGTTCGTGTATAAATTGCTAGACCAAATACGGGCGAAATAATTATTTAACGCACCCACATTATTTGAAATCGACATATCGTTATCGTTTAAAATCACCAGCATATTGGGGCGCATGCCACCCGCATGGTTTAACGCTTCAAAAGCCATGCCGGCCGTCAAGGCGCCATCGCCAATTACCGCCACATTGCGCTTGTCATCATTATTTAATTCGCTAGCCATCGCCATGCCCAACGCGGCACCAATTGAAGTGCTAGAATGGCCGACGCCAAACGCATCGTATTCACTTTCTTCACGGCTAGGAAAAGGGGCTAAGCCCTTTGTTTGACGAATAGTGCTTAATCGCTCTTTGCGGCCCGTTAATATTTTATGCGGGTAAGCTTGATGGCCCACATCCCAAACAATATTATCGTGCGGCGTGTCATACAAATAATGCAGCGCAATCGCTAATTCTACCGTGCCTAAGTTTGAGCCAAAATGGCCGCCGCATACATTTAACTCTTGCAGCATATACTCACGCAGCTCATCCGCTAAAGGCGTTAGCTGCTCCAACGACAGCTTGCGTAAATCGGCCGGTAAATTAATTTGGCTGAGTATGGGAAATTTATTAATATCCATAAAGGTTAATGGTTCCTCTGCACAATAAATGCAGCTAGTTCACGCAGGGTGTCTGCTGCGCTATCAAACGCATCCAGTGCGGCCAATGCTTGTTGGTAATGTTGCTGCACTAAGGCTTTAGCAGCATCTAAGCCTAGCATAGAAGGATAAGTGGGCTTATCTTTGGCCAAATCAGCACCTTGCTGCTTGCCCAGTAATGCCGTGTCGCCTTCAACATCTAAAATATCGTCTTGAATTTGAAACGCCAAACCAATTTCATCGGCAAAAACAATTAATTTTTTTAACGTTTCTACCTCGGCCTTAGCCGCTAGCGCGCCCAAGAGAATACTCGATTTAATTAAGGCGCCTGTTTTCATTTGGTGCATAGTGCTCAATTCATCGAGCGTTAAATTGCTGCCCACCATTTGCAAATCAATCGCTTGACCGCCCGCCATGCCGCGTGAACCACAAGCATGGGCCAATATTTCTAACATCGCAATTTTTGTATCCGCACTGCTGTGCTTATCTTTAGCCAGCCATAAAAAAGCTTCGGCTTGCAGCGCATCACCCGCCAACATAGCGGTGGCCTCATCAAATTTTTTGTGACAAGTTGGCACACCGCGACGTAAGTCATCATCATCCATCGTGGGCAAATCATCGTGCACTAAAGAATAACAATGAATAATTTCCACCGCCGCCGCCGGAATATCTAAGGCCTCTATGGGGGCCTGCAAAAAATCCCCCACCGCATACACCAACAAAGGCCGCATACGCTTGCCACCGTTTAGCACCGCATAGCGCATGGCTTGATGCAAGCGTTGTGGCAGATCATCTTCACCGGTTAATAATTGTTGTAACACTTGTGAGCTGCGTTGCTGCCAAGTGCTGTGTCGCTTATTTGTCATCTAAATCAAATTCGTCCAGTTCATCGGCAAAATCGGCTAGGGCAAATTCACCTTGTTTTTCTAATAACACTTTCACTTTTTGCTCAGCCGTTTGCAATGCTTTATGGCAATCACGCGTTAACTTCACACCTTGCTCAAACTGTGCCATGGCTTGTTCCAAACTCAGTTCACCGGCTTCCATATCGTCAACGATAGATTCCAATTTTTCTAGGGAAACTTCAAAATTAAAAGCATCTTTTTTCTTGGCTGGCATGAGGCACTATTCCTTAATATGGGTGAGAAGCGAACTATACCATTTCCACCAATGCTTGCCAAAATTCTGATCTAAGTATTATCGCTAAAAGGTTAATTTTTGTTATAATCACCTCGAAACACGCCAGAAATAGCTATTTTCCATATATATCAATGAGTTAACAAAAACATGGCCCAACAAATACAAAAAAAACCACTCACCCGACTACTTAGCACCGGCTTTACTAGCCATTTTTACCTCTACCCTCTACTAATCATAGGTTTACTATTGCTAGCCTTGCTCTACTGGCACAGCACTTGGTGGCACGTTTTGCTGCTCTACGTCGGCGGATTCTTACTGTGGGGCCTACTAGAATATTGGACACACCGCTTCGCCTTTCACCACCTACCCGGCTTCAAACAAGCGCACACCCTCCATCACGAACAACCAAAATGGCGCCTGGCCCTGCCCTACTTTATTGTAATCCCCTGCTATTTAGCGCTAGCCTGCCTGCTCGCCAAAATAATGGGCGGCGGCAACGTAAGCGCCCTATTCGCCGGCATTATAAGTGGCTACTTAAGCTATTTAATCGTGCACCACCAGCTACACAGCAAACGCATATTGCCAGGAACGGTTTGGTACCGCTACAAACGCTTCCACGACAAACACCACTTCCAACAAAATATTAACTTTGGCATCACCTGGCAACTGTGGGACCGAATATTCGGCACCCATAAAGGTCAATAAAACCCCTGCAAGATTTCCATAACCTGTTATACTCAAATTCTTGGGGGCGACCTGGCTTCGACGTGGGTTACGAAACCTAAGGTGCATGCCGAGGATGTAGCCTACTCGTAAAAAATGACTGCAAACTTATAGTTGCAAACAATAGCTACTACAACGCTCCTACTGGTACTTTAGCCGCTGCTTAAATTTTAGCAGTGCTTTGATACCAGTGTTGATCGCTTAATAACCGATCAGGGCCCATCTACCTTTTGGTGCTTGTAACAATCGGATTTAGATGGTCATATTTCTCAAGCTCGTGTAAGCGTATGTTCGTGTCACTTACATTAAAACTTAACGAAACCGTTGCTGGCCAACCCTGACTGTCGGGTAACCAACAATTAAATTATAGATAGTTCTAAGCATGTAGAGCCGAAGGCGTAGGATTTGCGGACGCGGGTTCGATTCCCGCCGCCTCCACCATCAATGAGTTCAACAAGAGCCAATAACACCTTAAAAACCCTTTTAATTTAAAGGGTTACGTGTCTTTTGGCGCCTATAAGCACTTAAGGCATCCTATAAGATTCAGCTTTTATAGTAGTTCTTTTAGTAGTACCATAGCGATACTCCTAAACTGGTACTACTAAAATGGCGAGAATAACAAAACCTTTAACCAATACTGAAGTTAAGCACGCAAAGCCTAAAGAGAAGATTTATTCTTTGTCGGATGGTGAAGGCTTACAACTTCGAGTAAAGCCTAATGGCTCCAAACTTTGGCT
>JAWUVP010000048.1:0-18993 GCA_034112285.1 Gammaproteobacteria bacterium | reverse complement strand
CGCGCCGGCGTCCTGCCGGCGAGGGGCTTGAAAAGGTAGCATTCATCGCGCCCGCAAAGCCTGTGTGGGTGGGGGGGAGAAGGAGCTCGCTGCGCTCGACTGGTTTTTGAATATTTGATCGTTTGATAAAAAGCACGTCGTTGCGAGGAGCGGAGCGACGCTCGAAAAGATTGCCACGTCACTGCGTTCCTCGCAACAACGACAATGGAGGCTTGCACGTTAAGGCAAAAAACAAAAAGCACATCGTAACGACGCTCGATTGATTTCTAAATATTTGTTCATTAGAAAAAAATGTACGTCGTTGCGAGGAGCGGAGCGACGCGCACCCAAGGGCACAGGTCAATCTCATGAATTACAGTGTAATCTAAAAAATTAACCTATACCCGCGAATACCCATCGCCACGCTCGAGTGCTTTTTAAATATTTGCCAGTTTGAAAAAAAAGCACGTCGTTGCGAGGAGCGGAGCGACGCGCACCCAAGGGCACAGGTCAATCTCATGAATTACACTGTAATCTAAGAGATTAAGATGAACTCACCAGCCAATCATATAAACGATTTTTTTTAATACCCGTTATAGCCGCGGCTAACTTTGCAGCTTGTTTAGTGGGTAGCTCATCAGCTAGCGTTAGCAGAATTTTTTGGGTAGCGGCATCCAAATCAGATTGATCTTTTTTCACCACATTATGCACCATCACCACAAACTCGCCTTTTTGCTGTTCCGGGTGTGCCACTAATTGCGCTTGCACCTCGCTTGGGGTGCCCTGGTAAAAGGTGGCAAATTTTTTGGTTATTTCGCGGCCAATAACGCACTCGCTCTGAGGAAACACCGTTTGTATACTGGTTAAGCAATCGAGCACGCGCCGGGGTGATTCATAAAACACCAACGTAGCAGGTAAATCTTGCCAAGTTTGCAAGGCTTTTTCTCGTGCAGCGGCTTTAGGCGGCAAAAAGCCGGCAAAGAAAAATTTGTCGGTCGGCAAACCTGATGCCGATAATGCCGCAATCAGCGCACAGGCACCCGGTATGGGCTCGATGTTAATGCCGGCAGCGCGAGCTTGGCGCACAAAAGTATAACCCGGGTCACTAATGAGCGGCGTGCCAGCATCGCTAATTAGCGCAATAGATTCGCCTTGCTGCAAGCGGGCGATTAAATGCTCAGCTTGCGACGCTTCGTTATGATCATGATAAGCAATTAATTTGGTGTTGATATTAAAATGTTGCAACAAAGGCCTGCTGTGACGTGTATCTTCCGCAGCAATTAAATCAACCTGGCGCAAGATTTCGATGGCGCGCGCCGTTATGTCGCCCAAATTGCCTATTGGCGTAGCAATAATATAAAGAGTGGCTGTTGTGATAGGGTACTCCACGATTAATTTCCTATTGTAAGCCCTTCTGAGCGATTGGCTTGCATTATACCCAAAACCGCGGTATTTTCCTGTAATGAAATTAATTCAATCTTATTATACCTTATCTGCCCGTATACTTATTAGCCTAGCCCTTATTGCTGGCCTCAGCGGATGTGCCAACCTGCTACAGGGCCCCGCGACGCAAAGCCCTTTTCAGCAAAGCCCTGATGCTTATTTAGCGCAGGCCAATGCCGCCCAAGATGCCACGCGCCAGCCTTTACTGTTGCAAGCCACCGCAGCCTATTTTTATTATGGTAACTACAGCGCAGGCCGTAAAGCCCTCTATCAGGTAACACTAGGCCAACTAGATAGTATCGATTTTGCGCAATATCAGCTGCTCGCCACGCGCTTAGCATTATATGACAACCAAGCTGAACGCGCGCTGGGCACCTTGAATGGCTTGGTCGACAACCCTAACCTGACACCCGCCATGCAAGTTGAAGCCTTGCAATTACGCGCCAGTGCTCAGCAAGCCTTGGGCTTACCTCTGGCGAGCGTGAAAACGCATTTATTGCTTGAGCCATTGCTGAACGACACACCAGCCCAAACCCGTAACCAGCAGCAATTGTGGGCCGTATTGCAAACCATTCCTGCTGCGCAGTTAACTCCTCTTAGCATCGATACGAGCCAACCCGTATTGCAAGGCTGGGCCAGCTTGGCCCTAATGAGCCAAACCTTTAAAACTAAACCACAACAATTAGTGCAGCAATTGCAACAGTGGCTGAGCCAATACCCCGAACACCCTGCCCAAAATTTGGTACAAAATGATATTAAGCGCATCAATATGCTGTTAAATGTTCCACAGCAAGTCGCCTTATTATTGCCCTTGCAAGGCCCTACCGGGCCACAAGCCCAAGCGGTGATGAATGGCTTTATGGCCGCTTATTATCGGGCGCAACAACAAGGTTGGCCTACCCCACAAGTGAAATTTTACAATACCTATAATCAAGACATTAATGATGTCTACCAAAAAGCCGTTGCAGCCGGGGCACGATTTGTGATTGGCCCACTAACCAAAGAGGCCGTCAATCAATTGGCCAGCGATGGAAATGTTACCGTACCCACGCTCGCATTAAATTTTGGCAGCGATGTAAGCTTACCCAGTAAGCTCTATGAATTTGCGTTATCACCCGTTAGTGAAGCACAAGCCGCAGCCAATCGTGTGACACAATTAGGCTATCAAAACGTAGTGATTTTATCACCTGACAGCACATGGGGACAAAACATTGCCGCTGCGTTTGCAACGCAATGGACAACCAATGGCGGCAAAGTGTTAGCAAACGTGGCTTTTGCAACGCCTAACACCTTAAAGTCTACGGTTGCCAGATTACTCGGCATTAGCGACAGTTACGCACGGCAACGTGCCTTACAAAAACTGCTTAGACAGCCCCTCAAATTTTCCCCACGCCGACGCGCTGATGTGGATGCGATATTTTTAAATGCAACGCCCAATGTCGCGCGACAAATTATTCCGCTGTTACGTTTTTATTATGCCGGTAACATCCCTGTGTTTGCGACCTCACAAATATATGGTGGCTTACCCAACGCGAGTGGTGATAACGATTTAAACGGCGTGCAATTTACCATCATGCCATGGGCCATTAAGCCTAGCGCACAAGCCTTGGCCTTACGCAGCGACATTAAAAAGCTGTGGCCCCAAAGCTTTAAGCAATTTAGCTTACTCTATGGGTTTGGGGTAGACACTTACGCTATTATGACCGAGCTACCACGCCTAAGTGCTTCACCGCAATTACCGCTTGCTGCCAATACCGGCGAACTAACCTTGCAAAACAACCGCATTCACCGACAAACCGAATGGGCGAAATTTGCAAAAGGTCAGCCTCGCCTGTTAAGCACGCAGCAAAATACTATTGCACCGCTAGCCGATGCCAACACTTAAACGTGAAATAGGCGATAAAGCCGAACAACAAGCCGAAAAATTTCTTTGCCAACAAGGCTACCGCTTAAGACAGAGAAATTTTTTGTGCAAGCATGGTGAAGTTGATCTGCTAATGCAAAGCCCTGAAGGTGATATCGTATTTGTAGAAGTGCGCTACCGCAAAGACAATGATTTTGGTGGCGCAGTGCAAAGCATTACCCCCAGCAAACAAAAAAAACTACGCCGCACCGCCCAATTTTACCTACAACAACATAAACTAAGCGACGTCCCCTGCCGCTTCGATGTTATCGCCATTACCGGCCAAAGCACACAATGGATTCAAGACGCATTCTAAAAGCAAAACCACCCACCCCACAACCAATTTATGATATTATCCCCTTCAAATACTCAAGTATGAAACCGTCAGACCTCGGAGTCGCCCTTGCTGTCACAATATAGCCGAATCATTATTATCTGTTTAGCCTGCATGCTGTTGCAAAGTTGTTTTACCGCCCTAGGCACCGCCGTAGTCGGAGGCGCCGTAATTTACAAACGCAAACCGCTGGAAAACATTTTAAATGATCAGCATATTGAATCACAAATCAATAACGCCTACTTCACCCACGCCGAACTGTGGGAGCAAAACCGTGTAATAGTCAGCTGCGTGAATGGTTATGTCTTACTCACCGGCGAAGTGCGCAACAGCGCATTAAAAGCTAAAGCCGTGCAGCTTGCTAAGCAAGTGCCTAGCATCAGCCGAGTGTATGACCAAATTCAATTAGGCACGCCGGTGAATTTAATTCGTCAAAGCCTTGATGGGGCTATTACTTTAATTATTAAAACCAAAATGATTTTTGCCAATGATTTTGATCCCAGTAATATTAAAGTAGTCACCAATGATGGCGTGGTTTACATAATGGGCGTGGTTGAACCCGCGCAAGCCGACAGAGCGGCCGCCATTGCCAGCCAAACGTCTGGCGTTAAAAAAGTGGTTAAGGTTTTTCAGTACATCACTTAAGGGGCCAGCGAACGCTTAACCCACTCATCTTGCTCTAGCTTATATTGAATACGCTCATGCTGGCGGTGCGGCTTGGCTTGCCAAAATTCAACTAACGTCGGCACCACTAAATACCCCCCCCAATGCTCAGGACATTGCAATGCTTGCCCCGCATGCAGCACATCAAATGCTTCAATGCGTTGGTTTAAGTCCGCGTGTGAAGTAATCACTTCACTTTGCGGTGAGACAATCGCATTCACCTGACTTTCACGAGAGCGCGTATTAAAATAATGCTGGTTTTCTTCCGGCGTTAAACGCTCTGCATGCCCTTCAAAACGAATTTGATGAAACTGCTTACGCCACCAAAAAACCAAAGCAACTTGATCATTGCTAGCAATGTCTTGACCTTTTTGACTATTGTAATTCGTAAAAAAATAAATACCTTGCTCAGTAAAACGCTTCATTAAAGCAATGCGTACATGCGGATTATTATCTGCACCCACGGTGGCCACACTCACCGCATTAGGCTCATTTTCATTGTTATCCATCGCCTCATTAAACCAACGACCAAATTCGGCCATCGGTTCATCCCCCATCCCATTCGTATCAATATAATTAGTGAAATACTCGTTACGTTTAATATAACTATTATCACTCATTTCACAATGCCTTTTTCTAACAATAACTCAGCAATTTGTATCGCATTTAAGGCCGCACCTTTGCGCACATTATCGGCCACCACCCACATATTTAAGCCCTTAGGGTGAGAAATATCGGCACGCAAACGCCCCACATAAACAGGATCAGTCCCCGTGCCATGCGTTAAAGGTGTAGGATATTCTTCGGAATTTTCTAAAAACGTAACACCCGGCGCAGCTTGTAATAATTTTTGTGCAGCCTCAATACTCAAAGGTTGTTTCATTTCAATATGTACCGCTTCCGAATGCCCATAAAATACCGGCACGCGCACTGCAGTAGGGTTCACTTTAATATCAGGGTCGTGGAAAATTTTCTGCGTTTCCCACACCATTTTCATTTCTTCTTTGGTGTAATCATTTTCCATAAACACATCGATTTGAGGCAGCACGTTGAAAGCAATCGGATGCGGATACACGCCACACTCAGGGTCTTCTTGCTTAGTCCATGCCACCATTTGATCAACCAATTCACGCATAGCAGAAATGCCGCCGCCCGAAACAGCTTGATAAGTGCAAACATTAATTCGCTCAATACCCACCGCATCATGAATTGGCTTTAACGCCACCAACATTTGCATGGTCGAGCAATTAGGGTTGGCGATAATACCGCGCGCTTTATAATCGTGAATATCTTCAGGGTTAACTTCGGCAATCACCAACGGCACATCGTCATCACGGCGAAACTGCGAAGTGTTATCAATCACAATACACCCAGCCGCTACAGCCTTGGGGGCATACTCTGCTGACACGCTGCCACCTGCAGAAAATAAAGCGATAGAAACTTGTGAAAAATCAAACTCGGCTAAATTTTCCACCAGCAGCTCTCCCCCCGCAAAAGGCACCTTGGTCCCCGCTGAGCGAGCGCTAGCCAAAGCATGAATCTTGCCCAGCGGAAAGTTACGCTCGGTTAAGATATCCAGCATAGCATTTCCCACCGCGCCCGTTGCGCCAACGATGGCAATATTTATTTTCGACATTGTGTACCCTTTTCATAGAATTAGCTCCGTATTGTAGCAAGAAAATAGACCGTGGCGCGTAAATTTAAATGTATTTTCAACGTATGCGCTTGACAATAATTCGCGCTGCATTATACTTTTAAAAATTCAAATGGAATGCAGTTATGAATCAAAAGCAAGGCTTCTCACTAATCGAGCTAATGATTACCATCGCTATTGTTGGCATACTCGCCAGCATTGCTTACCCACTTTACACCGGCTATTTAAATAAGTCACACCGCGCCCAAGCACAACAAAACCTGCTGCTACTAAGCCAAAAAATGGAACTCTTTCACGCCAGACATCACAATTACACCAACGCAACATTACAAAGTATAGCCCCGCCCGACGTGCTTAATAATCGTTATTACCGTTATGCCATTACCGAGCTCACTACGACGAGTTATTTGTTGGCCGCAACGCCGATTAACACAGATAAAAAATGTGGCATCTTAACGTTAGATCAATTAGGAGAAAACGGCCGCTCTGGCAGCGCACCGCTACAGGAATGCTGGCTGGGGTAAAGGTTGCTACGGGTTTGATTCGCCAGTGAGTGAAACCGGTCGTTGCGAAGAGCGCGAGAAACAAATTAAATCTTGCTCGCGAAAGAAGAAAAATGCCTTGGTTGATACTATGAACCCACAATGGGTGGATTTGTATTCTGGCATAAGGACTCCGTAGTCTGGGGATTGCCACGTCGCTTCGCTCCTCGCAACGACGAGCGCCTGGGAATATGGCACGGGTGGTGGTAGCAATGGTGGCAGAGGTGGCGGCAATCTCCTTGGGGATATAGGAAACCCAAACAATAACGAATTAAACCACGTCGTTGCGAGGAGCGTAGCGACGCGGCAATCTCCTTGGGGACATAGGAAACCCAAACTATAACGAATTAAACCACGTCGTTGCGAGGAGCGTAGCGACGCGGCAATCATCTTGGAACAACTAAAGGCTATACATTATGGAAAAACAATTCTATATCTATCTGCTCACAACCAGTAACAATAAGGTCCTCTACACCGGTGTAACCAATGACCTCGCCCGACGTATTTACGAGCACAAGCAAAAAATGGCCAAAGGTTTTACAAAAAAATATAATGTTGATAAATTGGTTTTTTACGAAGCTTTTGGCAGCATAATCGACGCAATTGAGCGCGAAAAACAAATTAAATCTTGGTCGCGAAAGAAGAAAAATTCCTTGGTTGATAGTATGAATCCACAATGGATGGATTTGTATTCTGGCATAAGGACTCCGTAGTCTGGGGATTGCCGCGTCGCTACGACGAGCGCCTGGGGATATGGCGGTGTTGGTAGCAATCTCTTTAGGAATACAGGAAACTCAACCAATAATGAATAAACCACGTCGTTGCGAAGAGCGTTGCGACGCGGTAATCTCTTTGGGGATATAGGAAACCCAAACAATAACGAATAAACCACGTCGTTGCGAGGAGCGTAGCGACGCGGTAATCTCTTTGGGGGTACAGGAAACTCAACCAATAACGAAAAGGCTACGTCGTTGCGAGGAGCGTAGCGACGCGGCAATCTCCTTGGGGATACAGGAAACTCAACCAATAACGAATAAACTAGGAGCGGAGCGGCTCGCACCAAAGGCACAGCTCGGTCTCTACTTTAACAGGTAGAAAACCTGCTCATCTTAATCGCGCAGTTCTTTTGGCAGTGCAAAGGTAATGGTTTCTTCCACGCCAGACAATTCTTGATCTGCCGTTGCGCCCCACTCTTTTAATTGCGCAATCACTTCGCGCACCAACACTTCTGGTGCTGAAGCGCCGGCTGTTACGCCTATAATATCGTCATCATTGAACCACTCGCGTTGCATGTATTGCGCGCCATCAATCAAATAAGCGCGGCAGCCCATGCGTTCGGCGAGCTCGCGTAAGCGGTTTGAGTTTGAGCTGGTTTTGGAGCCTACCACTAAAACAATATTCGATTGCTCAGCCAAATCTTTCACTGCATCTTGGCGATTTTGTGTGGCATAACAAATGTCGTCTTTTTTCGGGCCGTGAATTTTTTCAAACTTTTCACGCAAGGCGTTAATCACTTTTGCCGTGTCATCAACAGAGAGGGTGGTTTGCGTAATGTAAGCTAAATTCGCAGGGTCTTTAACCTCTAATTTAGCAACATCGGCTTCATTTTCGACTAAATAAATACCACCTTGGGCATTATCATACTGGCCCATGGTACCTTCAACTTCGGGGTGGCCGGCATGGCCTATTAGCACGCATTCTTGGCCTCGGCGGCTATAGCGCGTCACTTCCATGTGTACTTTATTCACCAAAGGACAGGTGGCATCAAATATTTTAAAACCGCGTTGCTTGGCTTGCAATTTCACTGCCTGTGAAACGCCGTGCGCACTAAAAATTAACGTTGCACCTTCTGGCACTTCGTCCAAACCTTCAATAAATCTCGCGCCACGCTTACGTAAGTTGTCCACCACAAATTTGTTATGCACCACTTCATGTTTCACATAGATGGGCGGCTCTAAGGTATCTAGCGCACGCTCAACAATTTCAATAGCTCGGTCAACCCCAGCACAAAAGCCTCGTGGGTTTGCTAATAAAATTTTCACTATTTATTCCACGCAATACTAAGTATTAACAACACCGCACCCACGCACACACCGGCATCTGCCACATTAAAAGCCGGCCAATGAGCACTGTGCCAATGAAAATCTAAAAAATCGGTAACATAACCTGACGAGAAACGCCCCCAAAAATTGCCTAACGCACCACCAATAATTAACGCCAAACCATAGGCTTGCAATTTATGCCCTGCTTTAAGCCTAAATAACCAAATGATCAGCACAATGCTCACAACAAGTGAAAACAAGGCAAACACCCAACGTTGATGGCCGCCGGCGGTGTCCATAAAGCTGAAAGCAGCGCCATAATTTCGTGCATGAACAATATTAAGGTAAGGCCCAACACTAAAAAAATGTCCTAAAGGCAGATGGTGACGAATTAAAACTTTGGTCACTTGATCCAAAATGATCACAATAACACTCAACCAAAGCCAGTTTAAATTTCTAGATTTCATTTTTTTCCCTTACTCGTTCATGACATTTTTCAATTAACAAACCCAGCACCACTATTATGCTACATGTGCCGCCTAAAATAATGCCGATACTGTATCGACAGTTGCCACAACTTGCAAGACTTTCGCGTTATTTTGTCGCAAGATATGCTGTAGTAATAAAACTTAACACCTTGATTTCATGCTATAAATCACTGCGCATTACCCTAGCAGTAAAGTCATGCTGTTATTATGGTTTACAAGATGCATTTTTAACCACATCCCGTATAATATCCTCATGAAATTCATGCGCTACTTATCACTTTGCCTTTTATGCTTTTGCAGCAGCATCTTTGGAGCACCCGTGAAGCTTACGGGCCTGCATTTAACGATTGATCAACAATACCACTTTAGCTTTAAAATGAGTGGCAAAACTAACTTTGCCGCCTTCACCCTCAAGCACCCCAACCGCTTAGTGGTTGATTTTCACAATAGCGTGCAAGCCTTCACTCCCAAACCCGCTATTTTTGCAAATACGCCCATAAAAACTATGCGTATTGCAACGCGCAAGCACCACGGTTTGCGTATTGTGTTTGATTTAAAGCTGCCTTGCAAAACCACCACCCAATTACTCAACCCTAAAAATCGACGCGGTTACCGTACCGTAGTGAGTTTTTTGCCCAGCAAAACCAGTAAGCATTTGGCGCCTTTAAAAAAATCTCCCACTCCAGCCAATCCTAAGCCTAAGCCTGTTGAAAAAAAATTACGTAAAATTGTCATCGTATTAGATCCAGGACACGGAGGGCGTGATCCAGGCGCCACAGGCCCACGTGGAACCCACGAAAAAAAGATTACCCTGGCCATCGGGTTAGACGTGCGCCGTGATTTGCGTAAAATATCTGGTTTAAAAATTGATATGACCCGCACCAAAGATGTCTACCCCTCATTAAGTCAACGGCTCTATTTAGCGCGGCGCGTTAAAGCCGATGTGTTTGTCTCAATTCATGCTGATGCCTTTAAAAACCGTGCCGCGCGTGGCGCCACCGTCTTTGCTTTATCACAAGGTCGCGCCACCTCCGTGGCGGGCCGCTGGATTGCTGAGCAAGAAAATAAATCAGAGTTACTCGGCGGCGTGGACTTGGCCGATAAAAGCTATACGCTACGCAGCGTATTGGTCGATTTATCTCAAACTGCCACCATTGGCTCCAGCTTGAAACTTGGCCGAAATGTAGTGAACAATTTGCGTAGCATCACGCGCCTACATTCGAAACGCGTGGAGCAAGCTAGCTTGTATGTGTTAACCTCACCAGACATTCCGGCGATATTAGTGGAAACTGGTTTTATTTCCAACCCCACTGAAGAGCGCTTGTTAAACACACCTAGCTATCAAAAGAAAATAGCCAACGCTATCTCGCACGGTATTAAAAAATATTTAATCGACAACCCAATTCAAAACACCCTTTTCACCGCCCGCATCTTTGGTGGTAAATACATTGTTAAAAACGGCGATACATTATCGGGCATTGCTGCTAAATTTGGCGTTGATCAACAACGTCTTAGAGCCGTTAATGTTGTGAACAAAGGTAAGATTTTTGTAGGCCAAGTCATTCGCATTCCCGCCAAAGCCCGCTCATGATAACCCCTGCCCCACAAACCGAAGCTGAACTATTGGCCGCTTGCGCTGCTATCGCAGGTTTAAGCATCGCCACTTTAGCCAAGCAGTGCAGTGCCTCGGTACCAGAAACATTACTGCACCACAAAGGTTGGGTGGGGCAGCTACTTGAGCAAGTGCTTGGCGCCACGGCCAAATCCAAGGCCGTGCCCGATTTTGAAGCCATTGGGGTTGAGCTTAAAACCATCCCCCTCACCGCCAGCCACTTGCCCAAAGAATCCACCTTTGTTTGCACTGCCAGCACTCCGTTTACCTCGAACTTTGAAGACTCCACTGTTTGGAAAAAACTTCGACGCACCTTATGGCTGCCTATTGAAGCGGCGAGTGATATTCCCATCGGTGAGCGGCGCGTTGGCCAAGCTATTTTAACCAGTCCAACAGTAGACCAAGCAGAAATTTTAGCCGAAGACTGGCACGAACTCACCGAAATGCTCAGCTTAGGCGGCTACGCCGAGCTCACCGCCAAACACGGCACCTATTTACATTGCCGCCCCAAAGCTGCTAACTCACGCGTATTGCGCGATGCTGTAAGCCTGAATGGAGAAGCACAAAAGATAGTCCCACGCGGATTTTATTTGCGAACGAGCTTTACACAGCAGGTTTTGCAACAACATTTATAGAAGAGTTGAGTCAAATAATTTTTCGGCAATAATGCATGCCTTTCATCCGACTATAATCCAGCCAAATGGATAATAGTCAAGACTATTGCCCATTTGACTGGATTATAGTCGCAACTAGCCCTTCCACCAGAACAAGAACATCGAAAACACCAAGAATATACAGGGCAGCAACGCGGCTGCCAGCAAGGGGGCGATTTGATACGCTAAACCAAACGACATGACAAATTGATTAAGAATAAAAAATACTAGCCCCACCATAATGCCCGATAATAATCGCAAGCCCATGCCCACACTACGCAAAGGTCCAAAGATAAAAGGAATGGCCACTAACACCATAATAATAGTGGTGAGCGGTTGCAGTATCCGCATCCAAAACGTGATTTGGTAACTGGAAACATTGCTGCCATTTTGCAAACCGAAATTAATTTGCCGCTTCAAGTTCAGCAAGCTAATAAGGTGGGGGTCAAAATGTGTGAACTGGTGAAAGTTAAAGCGCAGCGGCCAGCTAGCGGTGTCTTGCGTAGAGCGTTCGACATGATCGGGGAAAATTTTACTGGTTGTTATTTGGTGAAATTGCCAGGCATTATTTTGAAATACCCCATAAGCTGCTCGGCTAGCTTGCAACAATTCATGCTGCGGTGAAAATTCAAAGAAGGTCACTCCGGTGACTTTATTATCTTGGCTTATTGTCGCAATGTGAAAAAAGTCATTGCTATCGCGCACCCATATACCCGACAAGGTAGAAATAACCTGACCATTGTTTTTTTCTAAACTTTTTTCCTTGTCCGCATACCTTGCCATACCGGGTGCAAAACCTTCACCGATAAGGGTCACCACAATCGTCACCACCAAGGCTGCTGTAATCACCACCATGGCAATACTAATTAGTGGCATGCCTGAAGTGCGGCAAATGGTCAATTCATTATGGCTGGCTAAAGTTCCCAAACCAACGAGCACCCCAATCAACACTATCATAGGGAAAATTTGATACAACACTAACGGTAAATACAGCAAGGTATATTTTACCGCATCAAAAAAAGTGTAATTCCCCGAGCCTGTGGCGCCAATTTCACCGAGTAAGTTTACAAATAATATTAACCCTAAAAAGACCACTAACACCATAAAAATGGCGGAAATCACTGTGCGTGCTAAATATAAATTAATTTTCATTTGCGCGCCCTCTTAAACCATTGATAACTAAAGGCGTAATAAATCAGCACAAGAAACAACATCAACACATTCACCCACCATAAACCAAATACCGGGTCGGTTTTGCCCCCTTCAAATAAAAACCGCGCAAAAAATAATAAATTCAAATACACGAAATAAAATAATATTGCCGGCAAAAATTTGGCGTAACGCCCTTGGCGTGGTCGTACTCGACTCAATGGAATGGCCAACAAGGTTAAAATCAGCACTTGAATCACACAGGAATAACGCCATTGCAACTCGGCTTGTGCATGCAAGTTATTACGCATCGCCATTAATAGCGTAGTCGGCGTGCCATCTAGGCGCTTATATTCTTGGGTAATTGCGCTACCGGGCAATAAGTTGGCAAAACTTTTATAGTGTAATATAGAATAGCCGGCTTCGCCGGGAACGCCTTTATATTGCGCTCCGACTCCGGTTTGTAAATAATCATGAGCAAAGTGGCGCTCTTTGTGCGCGTTGTGCATATAACTCACAGTCCATTCATCGCCAATAGGCATTGCGCTTTTTTTACTTAAATGTGCAACAAACACATCGTGCAGTTGCGTCTTATTGTGATTAGCTTTGGAAACATAAATAATGGTATTACCATCATCAATAGAGCGAAACTCGCCCGGCACTAAAGATTGCAGTACGTTGCTAGAAGAAAACTGTAGAATTTTACCTTTTTTGCTGATGATTTCTGGGTTCAAATGCAACACCAAATAAGCGGTTATCAGCAAAACGAGCAAGGCAGGCGCCAAAGTGTAAGCAAACAGACGCCGCGTGCTAAAGCCTGAGGCTTGCAGCACCACCATTTCACTGTCGGCATACAAACGGCCATATGTGAGCAACACACCAAAGTAAAACGCAAAGGGTAAAATATACGTAGACAAAAAAGGAATGTTTAACAGCAGTAGTTTACCCAGATAGCTGAGCGCCACGGTGCCTCTGGCTATCATACCCAAGTATGCGGCCGATTGGCTCATTAGCATGATGAGCAACATAATGCCCCAAATCGTAATGCTAGTGGTGAGCACTTCTTTACAAAAATAACGAAAAATTCGCATCGTGAGCTAAAATCCAGTAAAATCAGCCGCTGATTGTACCGTGAAACACAACACTTTGGGAGAAAATCATGCAATTTAGCCTATGCATACAAGCCGTAGAGAGCATCAAAACCAACTGCCTCGTGCTGCCCCTTACCAGTGGGCAAAATTTAAGCCCACTTGGTAAGCAGATTAACATCAGCACACAGGGTTTAATTAAACAATGTCGCAGCCACAACGACTTGCGTGGCCCCTTCGCACAAAGCTTGATACTGCCCGCCCCCACCGGCTTAAACGCCAAGCGTTTATTATTGATTAACGCGGGTGAGAAGGACAAATTGTCACAACCGCACTGGAAAAAATTATGGCAAGCTGTTTTTGCCCAGGCAATTAAAACCAATGCCAAATCGCTTTGCATCGTGCTCGACAAATTCTGCGTGCAAGGCCAAGATGCAAGCTGGAGCTTAATGCAAGCCGTGCTTACCCTAGCCGATTGCGCCTATCAATGCACCCAATTCAAAAGCAAAACTGAGCCACGCAAATTGCAAAGCATCAGCTTTCACGTTTCTAAAACCGCGCAAGCTAAGCTGAAACAAAGCTTAACTGACGCCTTGGGCATCGTGGCCGGTATTGAGCTCACCAAAGATTTGGGCAACACGCCTTGCAACATTGCCGTTCCCGTTTACTTAAGCAAACAAGCGCAAGCCTTAGCAAAAGCCTTCCCTAAAATTAGCTGCAAAATTCAAGGCGAAAAAGCCTTAACCCGCTTAAAAATGGGCGCTTTGTTAGCGGTTGGCCAAGGCAGTGTTAATGAATCACAATTAATTGAAATGCACTATCAAGGCGGCAACGCAAAACAAGCGCCTATTGTGTTAGTGGGCAAAGGCGTCACCTTCGACACCGGCGGCATTTCTATTAAAGCCGGCCCCGGCATGGAAGAAATGAAATACGATATGTGTGGCGCAGCCACCGTGTTTGGTGTCATTAAAGCCATTGCTGAGCAAAAGCTACCTATTAATGTCATCGGCATTGTGCCTAGCGTAGAAAACATGCCCAATGGCAATGCCTACAAACCCGGTGATGTGATCACCAGCTTCTCTGGGCAAACCATCGAAGTGCTAAACACCGATGCCGAAGGCCGCATGATTTTATGTGACGCCTTGACCTATGCCAAAAAGTTTAAGCCTAGCGTACTAATTGATATTGCCACCTTAACCGGTGCCATGTTGGTGGCATTAGGCCGTGAATGCAGTGGTTTTTATGCTAACGACGAAACCTTAGCCAAACAAATTGCCGAGGCCTCAACCAACAGCGCCGACGACACGTGGCGCATGCCGCTGCGTGAAAACTTTGTAAAAGAAACCGATAGCAAAATTGCAGACATGCGCAACATTGGCTCACGCTGGGGCGGCTCAAACATTGCCGCCGGATTCTTATCACGCTTTGTGGATAAAACGCAGCACTGGGCCCACTTTGACATCGCCGGCGTCGCCAATAAATCAGGCAACTCCGCCGGTGCTACTGGACGCCCTGTGGCATTGCTGACTGAATTTATACGCGCACGTAGCAGTAAAAAATAAACACTATGCCAACGCCAATTAGGATGTGACTACCCACAACCTTTAGGGCAAAACTTGGCTTTTTAACCAGAAGGTCTGATTATATTTGACCTTCTGGTTAATTATTATGGATATACACGTCTTATACAAACTCGCTAATAGCGAGGAAATAGACTACTCATTTATTATGATTACGCCGCAAAACCACTGACTAACCCCCACATTTTTGCTACAATCCCGTCTTAATTTCAACCCATGAAGAGCAGCCCATGAACAACAGTTACAGCCCATTAGACATTGAGAGCAAATGGTACCCCATTTGGGAACAACAAGGTTACTTTAAAGCCAGTGGCGGCTCTAATGGCAAAGCTTACTCCATTGTTATTCCGCCGCCCAATGTCACTGGGCGTTTACACATGGGCCATGGCTTTCAACATACCTTAATGGACGTTTTGGTGCGCTATCATCGCATGCAAGGCGATAACACTTTATGGCAAGTGGGTACCGATCATGCAGGTATTTCTACGCAAATGGTAGTGGAGCGTTTGCTAGCTGCTGAAGGCAAAACCAAGCATGACTTGGGGCGCGAAAAATTTGAAGAGCGCATCTGGGATTGGAAGCACGAATCAGGTAGCCATATCAGCGAGCAAATGCGCCGCTTGGGTAACTCAACCGATTGGGAGCGCGAGCGCTTTACCATGGATGAGGACTTATCAGCCGCGGTGAAAAAAGTATTTGTGCAGCTCTACGATGAAGGCTTAATTTATCGTGGTAAACGTTTGGTTAATTGGGATCCGGTTTTACTCACCGCCATTTCTGACGTTGAAGTACTCAATGAAGAACGTGAAGGTTCGTTATGGCATTTACGCTACCCCGTTAAAAACAGCACCGAATGCTTAGTGGTGGCCACCACTCGCCCTGAAACCATGCTAGGCGACACAGCAGTGGCTGTGCATCCAGACGACGAGCGCTATCAACATTTGATTGGCCAGAAAATCACCTTACCACTGTGCGACCGTGATATTCCTATTATTTCCGACGACTATGTTGACCGTGAATTTGGCACCGGTTGCGTTAAAATCACACCCGCGCATGATTTTAACGATTATGAAATGGGCAAACGTCATGATTTAGAAATTATAAACATCTTAACTCCCGATGCCAAAATCAATAAAAATGGCCCCAAAAAATATCGTGGCCTAGACCGCTTTGATGCCCGCAAACAAATTGTAGACGATCTAGAAACCGCCGGCGCATTAGATAAAATTGAACCCCACACCTTAAAAGTTCCCATTGGCGACCGAGGCGGTGCCGTGATTGAGCCTTATTTAACCGATCAATGGTATGTAGATGTTAAGCCTTTAGCTAAGCCGGCTATTGATGCGGTAAAACAAGGTCAGGTGCGTTTTATTCCTGAAAACTGGAGCAAAACCTATTTTCAATGGATGGAAAATATTCAAGACTGGTGCATTAGCCGCCAATTGTGGTGGGGACACCGCATACCCGCTTGGTATGACGAGCAAGGTAAGGTTTATGTTGCCGACGATGAAGCGCAAGTGCGCAGCAAATATAATTTAGCCGCCGATTGCAAACTACGCCAAGAAACCGATGTGTTAGACACCTGGTTTTCTGCCGGTTTATGGCCTTTCTCCACTATGGGTTGGCCAGAAAACACCGAAGAATTAGCTAACTTTTACCCAACCAGTACGTTAATTACCGGCTTTGATATTATTTTCTTTTGGGTCGCGCGCATGATTATGTTCGGCTTAAAATTTACCGGTAAAGTTCCGTTTAAAGATGTTTATATCACCGGTTTAATTCGTGATGAGCATGGCCATAAAATGTCAAAAACCAAAGGTAATGTAATTGACCCCATTGATTTGGTTGATGGCATTAGCTTAGACGACCTAACCGCCAAACGCACTTATGGCTTAATGCAGACCCATGTGGTTGATCAGGTTATCGACAGCACCAAAAAACAATTTCCTGACGGCATTGGCGTGCATGGCATGGATGCATTGCGCTTTACTTATTGCGCCTTAGCCTCCACCGGGCGTGATATCCGTTTTGATTTAGGTCGCCTAGAAGGCTACCGAAATTTTTGTAATAAAATTTGGAATGCCGCGCGCTTTGTTTTAATGAACGTTGAATCAACGCCTGAGCTTAAACTTGAAAATTTAAACTTACCCGACCAATGGATATTAGCCAGCTTGCAACAAGCCACGCTTGAAGTGCGCACCCAACTCGATAATTACCGTTTTGATTTAGCTGCGCAAGCTATCTATGAATTTATTTGGAACGAATATTGTGATTGGTATTTAGAATTAACTAAACCTATTTTATACAACGATGACGTTGCTATAACTGCCAAGCAAGCCACCCAAGCCACGCTCATTTATGTGCTTGATACTTTCTTGCGGTTACTGCACCCTTTTATGCCTTTTATTACCGAAGAAATTTGGCAAGCCGTGCAAGGCTGTGAAGACGCGATTCCTAGCAATAGCATTATGACGCAGGCTTATCCATGCGTAGAAGAAAAATTTATAAATAACAACGCCACGCAAAGCATAGACTTGATTAAGACGTTAATTGTAGCCTTACGTACTCTGCGCAGTGAAATGAACGTGGCCCCCAGCAAACAAATTACTCTGTTAGCCGATAAAGCCACCCCATCACAGCGCGCGATTATTGAAACCAATATGCCATTGATTTGCAGCTTAGCCAAATTAGAAAGCATCACCTGGCTAGAAGGCACCGCTCCACCAGCGGCTGCCACTGCTTTAGCCAATGAGATGGAATTGTTTATTCCTTTGGCAGGGTTAATTGATGTCGGTGCTGAAACCGAACGCTTACAAAAAGAAATTGGCAAGCTAGAAAAAGACGTATTACGCTCAAGCAAAAAATTAATCAATGAAAGCTATGTTAAAAAAGCCCCGGCAGCCGTTGTGGCACAAGAGCGTGAAAAATTAGTGCAAAACCAAGCTGCCGTGCAGAAATTACAAACTCAATTACTGAAATTGGCTGATTTATAGACAGACTTCTATTCCCAAGAAAAGTCCTATATAATTATACTTCTGCTGGCTAAACACACTATATGGAGATACTCATGCCAAAACATACACTTCTAAAGGCGGTTACACCATCACTAAGCCTTGCCCTTAACAGCACTAGCATTCTGGCTGCACCAGTGAATTCCAACATGAACTGGAAGCTGGGTGTGGGTATTAATATTGATAACATAACTAAATCGGACTCTACTTACACCACTCGAGATTCTGAGTATTTTAATAGCTCGACACAGGGCACCTCTAAACCCGGATTTACACTTGCAGCCGTAAAACCTATCACGCAGAATATCTCATTTAGAGCTGACTATGTAAGTGTTGGTACGGTTACACAGAAAGATAAACAAAATGCCAACGCAAGTGTTATAGAAAGCTCAAACCAATACGTTAATTTATTAGGGCAATATATTTACCCCATTAATAATCGTTTAGATATGGTAGGTACTGCAGGCGTTACTTATAACATAAATAAATTGACACCCAACAGTGTAGCTGTTTTAGAGGGTGCTGATATTAATAGCATGTCGAGCTTTGGTATTACGTATGGTGCAGGTGTGCAGTACCACACAGGTGCGGCAACTATAAGCTTAGTTGATATGCTACCGCGCCAGACGGAAGGTTATCTTTCTTTAGACTTTTTGTATCAGCTGTAACTGTTCTGTAAAATAAAGGTAGTCATTATTAATTGCTGCCTTTTTTTATAGCTGGAACAAACCCTCTAGTGCAAAAAGATAAATCACGTTACACTATCAACATGCAACGTACATTCCTTATTATACTTATCATACTGAGTAGCAGCCAAATATTTGCCAGCGACTGGCAAAATTCCATCGGCCT
>JAWUVP010000047.1:0-9469 GCA_034112285.1 Gammaproteobacteria bacterium | reverse complement strand
TGCATAACGTCCCACGCAGGAATGTTATTATCCCATTCAATGTTGGTGGGTGTGTGAGGGAAATAGTGTAATGTCTGGCGATATAAATCCCAAACAGCCGCATCAACTTGCGCCCCATGCGTATCAATGAGTAAATCATCTTGCTGGGTGAAGCCGGCTAAATGGCATTGCTGAACATGCTGCGCATTAAGCGTTTGCAAATATTGCTCGGGGTCGTAGCCATGATTGTGCGCACTCACAAAAATATTATTAACATCTAATAAAATTTTACAGCCACTTTGCGTGGCCACGGTATTTAAAAATTCTGCTTCGTTGTAATCCGCTTCTTTTAGGCTTAAATAACTGGACACGTTTTCTAACAGTAATGGCCGCTGCAAAAATTCTTGCACTTGTTGCACACGCTCAACCACATGCGCCAACGCTTCTTGCGTGTACGGCAGAGGCAAAAGGTCATGGCTGTACTGCTGCTGCACGCCCGTCCAGCAAAGATGATCCGACACCCACGCCGGCTGAATTTGTTCAGCTAAATTTTTTAAGCCATTAAGGTATTCTCTATTTAAAGGATCTACCGAGCCTATATTTAAGCCCACACTGTGCATGACCATAGGATATTGCTCGCGAATCAAGCAGAGCTTTTCACGCAACACCCCTAAGGTAAACATGTAATTATCGCTTAAAATTTCTAGCCAAGGAATGTTAGCTTTGGCGTTAATAAATTGCTGGTAATGCGGCTGGCGCAAACCAACACCAATACCTTTTATAGTTGAATCAATCATTTTGCTATCATAATCTGCGCCACATCTTTGTCAAACACTTCATGACACTTGAAAAACGGGGTGCCATAGTGAAATTAACCTCATTTAAGCTTGCGTAGGACCTAAAACTTGCCTATAATAAATTTTTTAATTCATCGTTGAAAATAATAATCACTATAAAGGCTGGCTTTTGCATATAAAATTCAAATATACATGCTGCTTGAACACCAATACACCCACAGTATAATTCTGCGATATGAAAAAAACAGCCAATTTGGCAGATATTCTAAATTATCTGCTGCACAAGGACAACATCCGTCCTTCAGAATTAGCGCGCATTACAGGCGTGCCACAGCCTACAGTCCACCGCATGGTCACTGGTACTTGTCCACGCCCACACAAAGCCTCACTTGAGCCCATTTCAAAACATTTTGATATAACGGTTGAGCAGCTAAAAGGCTTGGAGCCTATTGCAGGTTTGAACATGCACAAGCTGGATCATATGGATGGCTGGGCCACTTTGCCTATCGTGCAATGGAAACATTTATCGACTTGGCCTAAAGCGGAGTACGAATATCAACTAACGGAAATGGGTGTGAAAACACAAAAACGTCCATTAACCATGACCTATACCGACGCCAGCATTTCTACCAAAGCCTTTGCCGCCTATCTACAAGACAACAGCATGGCGCCACTGTTTCCCGAAGGCAGCATGGCGATTTTTGATCCAGAAAAAGAAAAAGTCGATGGCTGTTATATATTAATTCGTACTGAAGATGACAGCGTTTATTTTCGCCGCTTAGTGGTGAAAGATGAGCAACGTTATTACCAACCGCTCAATACCGAGTTGAACCAAAAGCCGGTGGCGATTAACTATGATGACGAGATCTTAGGGGTGTTGGCGCAGGTTCGGGTTGATTATTAAATCGACCCTATCGTTCATTTAATTAGATTTCACGGTGATTTTCTTACCAGAAGCATTATAGGTTATAAACGTAACCGGCCAAGCATGCTTTAGCTGCATTGATATTGCCTGGCCAGCAAACACCGATGTGCTACGCACAGGCACACAAAGACCCTTAGCATTACACTGGCGTCCCTGAACAAAAGACGTGGTTACATTACCCTCGTTTATGTACGTTATTTTTTGACCCTCGCGCACCATTTTAAGTTTAGTCTGTGCCACCCTTGGTGCAACCCGAACTTTAATATCATAAGCAACAATAATGTGTAATCCGGCAGAAAGTTTGCCCTCTTCACCTTTTGAAACAAATTTATTTTCTTTTGGCTCAACACGGATACGAAAAATCTGTTCTTTTTTCATTATGGGGCTCAACAAGCTCACCCGAATATTACGCGTTTGTCCTGGTGCTAGCACCACACGCATTGGAGTGACTAGCATGCCCAGTTTTTTAGGGTTTTTATTGGTTAGGCGTTGTTGCTGCTTAGTGCCAGGATTTTCTAAACGAGCGGGGGTTACTTCGAGATACACTTTTTTCTTATCTTGATTGGTAATTGAAACATCTTGATAGGGCTTACCACCTTTTTCATAATACATAATCAGGGGTCTAATTGCTAAGCCAGCATAGGCAGAAAAGCCAATAAATACGCTTGTAAACACTGCGATTGCAGCAACAACTTTCTTAAGATGCTTAACCATAAGATGCTCCTTTATGCATAGTTAATCCCCATATTATTGCATTATAAGTAAAGGCGCAACCAGTAAATAATCTGTAGGCTTTATCCTCCTATTCTTCTTGAATCATTAAAGTGATGATGTCTTCATATCCGCCTGCAGGTACACCCGACACCTCATTCCCTACCAGTGTAATTTTTAACTTAGCATTATCTTCTTCACAAGCAGAGGCTTGCCCCCCCGTTGTTTGCTCTGTTAAATACGTGTCATACGCCAAATTTTTATAGCCCGGCTCGTTATCTGCAAAGCTCAGTGTGTACAGCATATACTGATTAGAGAATTCATGTTTCATTCGGTACTGATTGTCTAAAGAATGTAAGCTGGTGGCTTTTACTTTATATGTGCCTGAAACCTTTTCACTAAAGATGCATAAATTCACAACCACTTCATGCGTGTCGAAATCACCCAGCGTCAAATTGCCTAAGCTCACCGGGCCTGGAGCATTAACACCTGCCACAGCATAAAGAACATTGCCCAAGCATAGCAATGCAGTGCTGAAAAAAAAATTTAAAACAGACCACTGCATTAACTAACTTGCTCAAGCAACGACTTTAGTCTTTGCCAAAAAATAAAAATTAACACCTGTAGGCACATTAAGAGGCTGCAACAACCATTGTAATGGTATCTGTATAGGCTTGTGCCTGTAAACCATCTGCCGCAGAGTCAGAAATATTGGCTTTTACAATCGCATTGTTGACAACACACGGGTATGCGCTGGGAATTGCCCCAATGGCTTGAGCCGCTAATGCAACACCGCTGACTAACGAAGCAGAATAAGCCGCGCCCCCCACTTGATCATCCCAAAATAGAGTATAAGGCAAAAATGCTGTCTCGGCAGTAACGCCTTTCATACGGAACACACCAGCATTAGCATTCGCACTGCTGAACGTAATCTGATAAGCACCCGTCTCACCGTCATTACTGTAAAGACATGCTAATCCCGTGGCATCAGCTGCGGCACCTGTCGATAAGCTACCAAACACCAAATCAACAATCGTGCTCACTTCAACGACGCTCTCAATGGTACTGGTTACAGCAATATCCTCATCCGCAGCCGCGGCGATGTTTGCCGACAAACCTAAGACCCCAAAGGTGACCATAGAAATAAAAAATTTGGTGAAATTATGTTTCATGTTTTTTCCTCCGTGAAAAAAAATTTTAAAGAGTATGCAAGCCTCAGTATTAGGGCGCATGATTAAAGTATAGACTAGACTTGGTATTTTGCACGAAACAATAGCCATTTTATTCAAACAGCCATAATTAACTGGATTTTAGGCTAAAAATCGGCTATTTTAGATTAAATGTAGCCCGTATGTAAAGGATATATATGCAAACCAATCCACAGCAACTCTTTCGCCGCCCCTTTTTGTTGTTAACCGTAGGTCTCGGCATTACCTTAGTTATCACCTTATTGATGGGCTGGAATATCTATTGGGAAAATCTCAAAAGCAAGCACCAGCTATACCAACGAGTCACGGTTGAAAAACTCTACACCCGTTTACTAGGCCACAATGATTTATTAAAAAGCTACGTCACGCTGGCAGTGCATGACCCAGCTCAAGTTAAAAAATATGAACAAAAATATTTTACCGAACAAGAAAAGTTGAAACATGTTTTTACACAAATTAAAAGTTTTACGCTGCAATATCAAATGCCTTCATCTTATAGTAGCATTACCGCTAGCCGCGAAAATTTAACTCAGATCGAACTGCGCAGCTTCAAATTGCTACAAAGAAATAAAACACTCGACGCCAAACATTTATTACAGACCTTAACTTATAAAGATGAAAATAAGCGCTACCAACGCGCCGCATTGCAGTTAGTGGCGCTAAGTAACCCGCAGCAGTATTGGCTAGAATTAAGCAATAGTATTCGCCTTAATATTCAGCGTCAAAATAATGCATTGCTAAGCAGCATTCTCAGTCAAGATAAACAATTTTTACGTCAATATATTCAGCTACAACAAAGTGTGGCAAATAAATTTCATGAATTACAAATTGTCGATTCCGAATATGAGCTCAATTTAGTATTTGGTGACTTGCAACACCATTGGCAAGCCTATAACAAATTAAACAATCGGGTTGTGCTGCAAATAGAAAACAATCGATATTTAGAGGCAAAAAGTTTATTTTATGCAACATCACACCGAAGTGCTCATCAACAATTACGCAAAGAAATTAAAAAAAGCTTTCAATTTGTTAACAAAGGTATCACGCAGCAACTGAATTATTATAATTGGGACTTGGTACTCAGTGTTATTATCATAATTTTCACAATCATACTGTTAGGTTTTATTTGGTTCTATATTATCAAATCATTCAAGCATTGGCGTCAAGAACTCTACAGTGCATATCGTCAATTAATGCAGCTCAATCGAGAGCTAGATAGAAAAGTGATGCTACGTACCGAAAAATTACAATCGGCTTATGAGCAACTACAACATGAAACAAAACAAAAACAAGACTTACTGGCAGCATTACAAGAAAGCCAAAAATTACAAGCCATTGGCACATTGGCTGCCGGCATTGCGCATGATTTTAATAATTTATTAGCCGTCATATTAGCTCATAGTGAATTTTTGCATAACAAATTAGAAGATAAGACCGTGCTCACTGCCTTAGAGCAAATTATTGGCACCACCAATAAAGCGAGCCATTTAACCCAACAATTACTGGCCTTTGGACGCAAAACACAACACCAAGCTGGCAAAGTGAACATTAATATTTTGGTGCATGAAGCCGAAGATTTATTAGCACCAAATCTACCAGAAAAAATTAAGGTTATCTTACAGCTAGATGCAAAAACTTGGCCCATTCGCGCAGACACGACCCAAGCTTTACAAGTTTTATTAAATTTAGCCTTAAATGCTCGCGATGCTTGCCAACAAGAAGGTGAAATTGTGTTTTATAGTAGTAATACCCATGTTGATGCTGGAAATGCCAAACAATATCCAGAACTAAAATCCGGCGATTACGTTAAAATTCGTGTGTGCGACAATGGTAGCGGCATTGCACTGGAGCAACAGTCGCGCGTTTTTGAGCCTTTTTTTACCACTAAAGGCGTTGGACAAGGCACAGGCTTAGGATTAGCCGTCGCTTATGGTATTATGCAACAACATCAAGGGTTAATTACCGTTGAATCTCAAGTAGGAAAAGGCACCTGCTTTATTTTGTATTTTCCACGTTACTGTGGCTAAAGGACCGTTTCAATGGTAGAAAACAAAACACCCGCCCATCCTCGCATACATGAAGCTACCATCTACATTGTAGATGACAACGCAGAGCTGATGAATGCCTTACGTTTAAATTTAGAGCTTGAGGGCTATAAAGTTCAGAACTTTACTTCGGCAGAGAATTTTCTTAACAATTATTCGACAGACACCCTAAGCTGCTTATTACTAGACGTACGCATGCCTGGGATGACCGGTGATCAATTACAGCGTGAGCTGCTTGAGCGTGAAATAAAAATTCCTATTCTCTTCATGAGCGGCTACAGTGATGTGCCCGTTGTGGTTGATGCTTTAAAAAATGGTGCCGTAGACTTCTTAACCAAGCCGGTTGATCAACAGACCTTGCAAAATAGTATTAGCGTTGCCTTAAAAGAAGATATTAAACGCCGACAAAAAGAAGAGCAAAATGCTGAAGTTCTAGAAAATTATCAGCAGCTCACAAAACGTGAAACACAAATATTACCATTAATTGTTAAAGGGAATCTTAACAAGCTCATTGCCGATCAATTACACATTAGCGTCAACACGGTGGAAAACCATCGCGCTAGCATTATGAAAAAAATGCATGTAAAAACAATTGCTGACTTAGTGTGCACCTACCTACTAAATGGATTGGTAGATGTCGAGCCTGATTAAACAACTCTTCTTTATTCTATTATGTGGCTTGCTACTAAATAATCTTTATGCCGATGAGAGTCCTCCACCGGGCTTTGAAAGCGTTTCCTCGACACAAACCAATTATGTTGATGCCTATTTTATGGGCAACTATCTGGTTCCCCTGCTAGTAACCATTGACGACAACACCATTGAAATTGATAATCCTCATGCGCTTATTTTAGACTTACCACAAACCATTGACACAACAAAAATATTAAATGCCTTATCCGGAAAAATCTCTAACAACACCAGCCAAGCCTGCTCGTATGCTTTAGCCAAAAAACCTTGTAACATTTTAAGCCCCAAGGTGGCTAGCGTGATTTATGACCAAAAAAAAATGCGCTTATATGTTTTTATAAATCCGCGTTTTTTACCCCACGTCACAGCGGCACAAGCTGCCTACCTCCCCACGCCTAATGCTAACATTTCATATATGAACACGCTTACCACCATCGATTCTTTTAGTAACAACATTTTAAATTATGCCCTACAAAGCCACTCAGCACTCGCGCGCAAAAATTTTGATTTAACGCTAGATGCTAATTACGATGGCAATAGAGATTTTAATTCTGACACAATCCATCGAAATGTTAATAATTTTCAAATGGACAATTTCGTTGGTAGTTACGCCTTTGCTGGTAAATATTTACAAGCCGGCATGGTCAGCACACAAGGTGCTAGCATTATAAGTACGCAAGATTTATTGGGTGTAAGTTTTAAAACAGATTTAAATCAACTTCAAAGTCAAAGAAACATACGTGGCATACCTATTGAAATTTATTTATCCACTCAAAGCTTAATCAGTGTTTACAAAAATGGCCGCCTTATTTCCAGCGCATCCTATTCGGCCGGCAATCAGATTTTAGACACCACCAATTTCCCAGAAGGTGCTTATGATGTAAACATTAAAATCACAGATGCGAACAATAATGTTCGGACTGTGACGCGTTTTTATGTCAAGAGTACAAGCATTCCCCCTTTAAATCATCCACAATTTTCAATGAGTCTAGGCCAGCTCGAACAGACCACGACAAATACCCCCACCATACCCACTTATGGCACAGCCAGTATTTACCAATTAGGTTATGCACAGCGACTAACAGATAATTGGGCTATGGGTGAAAATCTTTTAGGCAGTAAAGATCTCAGTGTTTCTGAAACCGATATCAGCTGGCTCTTACCCTATATAACCTTAACCGGCAGTTTACTCTACGGCACAGATGGTGATTGGGGCACAGGGGCAAACAGCCAGACCGTATGGGGTAATTCATCGCTAGGCTTTCAATTTAGTAAAATATACGGGCATATCTATACTAAAACACAAACAAATCAAAACAATGTATTTGATCCCATCACGTCAAACAAGCTACAGGCTAGTTTATATTTTAGCCAGCGCTTTAAATACGGTAGCGCCAACACCAGCTTTAGTGAAATTAAAACTGCCGACAATGCCCAAACCAACGCCTTTAACATTGCTTATCAATTGCCCTTTACATGGCTAAAAAAATTGCGCTCAAGATTGCAGCTAGGCTATCAAGTTGACGAGACCGATAGACTGGTTTCATTGACTTTATCCTTTGCAATAGTGCAAGATAATGTGACCCACTCTCTCAGCACTAACATACAGCATTACCTGCATGGCTTGGCCAATGACCGTTATAAAAATGACTACAATGTTGCGTATAATTTAGATTGGAACAAACATCAACTTGGCATGACCAAACAACGCGCCAATCTGAAGCTTACCCATGATGAAAGTTACAATAGCGCTCTAGCGAGTTACAGCTTTACAAATAATTTAGCTTATGTCAACACGAGCATAAATCGAAATCAACCAACACTTACAGCAAACAACACACAATTTAGCTTAACCGCCAGCACCGGTATTGTATTAAAACCAGGGCAAGCATCATTAAGCAATACGCGCTTAGGCACAACCGGATTTTTAGTGAAGGTGCAAAGCCCAAATTCAAAAGACAAATTTGAGGTATTAATAAATGGTAAACCTATTAATGTTATTCGTAGCAACAAGGCCACTTTCATTTATGCACCTGCCTTCAAAACCTATAGTGTCAGCATAGAATCATTAAACAAAACACTTTATTCTTTTGATTCAAGACTTCGTAATGTGACCTTATTTACCAATAATGTTCAATATCTCAGCTGGCATGCCATGACTAAATACGTGCTAATTACTCAGCTTGTCTACCCTGACCATAAACCTTTAGGCTTTGCACAAATAAAAGGTGGACATGCTATCAACCAAACAGATAGTACAGGTTACCTACATGCAGAAGTCACAGATGCCGACAAACACTTATTAGTCGATCCCTTACATGGTCCAGCCTGCAAACTAGATTTAACAAAGGTTAAACCCAAAGAAGGATTTTATTACCAAAAAAAGATGGTCTGTAAACCCACTGGTGAATATTCTTCACGTCAAGAAGTAATAGTCAATCAGACTGACTTATCTCATAAAATAGTAAAGCTGAAAGCAAATAGACCAATAACAGTGCCATCGCCAATAACAACGTTTAAAACGAATAACAACGATGAAAATAACGCCTCCACTCTACCTAAAAACTTTTTATATGTAACGCGACTTTACTACCCTAATCATCGCGCATTAGGCTCAGCAAAGATTGTTGATGGAAATAGACATTATCAAACCGACTCCATTGGTTATGTGCATGCCGAGCTTAACCACACCACAGGGGTTTTGTTAGTACAACCCGTGCGTGGGCCAAAATGTGAAGTTTTATTAAAGCATATTATTCCTGTTCGAGGCATCTATTATGCAACAGTAACTTACTGCCAGCCTTTAATTGACAAGATGATATTTTTTAACAAGAAAAAAAAGGGGCAACGAAGTTAGTTTAAACTTTGCCAAATTCATGTTTACTACCCAGCCAACGCTGAGTTAATAAAGCAATCAACTCAGGATGGCTGTTCACCACCATTTTTGACGCTTGTTGCACTTTAGCAAGCAACTTTCGATCACGCATAATATCGGCAATACGCAAACGTTGCATTCCCGTTTGCTTCGTACCCAACACCTCGCCAGGGCCGCGAAACTTTAAATCTTGTTCGGCAATATAAAAGCCATCGGTACTGTCGCGCAGTACCGTTAAG
>JAWUVP010000046.1:0-7462 GCA_034112285.1 Gammaproteobacteria bacterium | reverse complement strand
GTCATAAATTTCCACAGCCCAACACTCAACTCTTGATTGTTATAACGATCAATGTGTAATTCTGGAAAGGCAATGCCAATGCCAAATAATCCGGGTGCAATCATGCCGCAGTGTTGGTTATAGGTATAATCGGCACTGTTGCAAAAAAATAAATTTATAAAATAATTATGAATTTACTGTTATGCTCAAGCCGCTAAATGAAAGAGTTTATTAATTATGTTGTTTTGAGCGCAGATATCCCCTTTAGGCCCAAATCTCATTTGTCCTTTTTGAACGATACGCATTGTTTCCATCGCTGAAATAGCATTCCTCGCGGCATCAAATGATTGGTACCACTGGCGATAGCGAGAGGTTCCTTTCGTGAACTTGTGGTCATTTTCCATGGCATTATTAAGGTATTTTATAGGCCTGAGTTTCGTTGACTTTGGTATCACATTCTCCCTTTGCAGTTCTTCTAATGCGGGTGGAAATGTTGGGCTCTTATCAACATTAATAACACGCGGGTCGACGACATGCTTATTGCGAAGTGTTTTTTTGAAAAATCGCTTTGCCGAAGGCTTGTTGCGATGTGGGCTTAACATCCAACCCAGTGTTTGGCCACGCTTATCAATTGCGCGATACAGGTAAACCCATTTCCCCTTTACCTTTATATACGTCTCATCAAGTTTCCATGAGTCACAGGTTTTCTTTAAGACCGACTTAACTTTACGCTCAAGCTCTGGACCGTACTGTTGTACCCAGCGATAAACCGTTGAACGACATACTGATAACCCACGCTCTGCCGCTATTTCTCGTAAGTCATTGTAAGACAATGCATACCGGCCATACCATCTTACTAACCATAGAATAATGTCACCCTCAAAATGTTTCCATTTGAATGGGGATTCTGGCTCTTTAAAACGTTGGAGCTTGATTATTTTTCAACTCTACACCATGAAACTATGTTGATCATAGCAAATTTACTTTTTTTGCAACAGTACCGGCTGAGCCATAAAAAGTGATTTATAGCCCAGATCTGACTACAATTTGGGCTATAAATGCGAAGTTTATAGCTCATGCTGTGGAATTGGCACGAGAAAGGCAAGTGAAATCCAGGCTTAACGCAAATACAAATCCTCTCATGTAATGGGTAATCCATAAAAGACAAACTCCTCTGCTAAGGTTATAATAGCCACAACTAATTCGGATCAATATATCATGTCAACCGTACCTAAGCTTGCCACCCCGGTAACACAGCCCTTACACCCTTTAGAAAAAACCATCCTTGAGAAGCAAGTCGAAATTGAAGCCTGGCTGCGGCAGCAATGGCTGCAAACACCGCCGCCGGTTTACTCTTCGGTTGATGTGCGTAATGCGGGCTTTAAAATTGCGCCGATTGATACCAATCTTTTTTCGGGTGGCTTTAATAACATTAACAAAGAACTCTTGCCACTGTGCAAGCAAGCCATGCAAGCTACCTTGCAAGCGCAATATCCAAAAGCTGAAAAAATTTTACTCATCCCTGAAAACCATACGCGTAATACCTTCTACTTAGAAAACGTCGCGACTATTTTTGATATTTTGCAAGGCGCAGGCTACCACGTGCAAATTGGTAGTATTGCGACTGATTTAACGTTACCGTGTACGTTCACCACCTCCGCCGAGCGTGAAATAAAATTGCATCCGGTGAC
Source organism: Gammaproteobacteria bacterium (assembly GCA_034112285.1). GTDB lineage: Bacteria > Pseudomonadota > Gammaproteobacteria > JABDGN01 > JABDGN01 > JAWUVP01. The sequence goes on along the minus strand of JAWUVP010000046.1, from coordinate 5,792 downwards.
TAAGAAAGAAGACAAATTAATCAGCGATGATTTTGAGCCTGATTTGATTTTTTTAAATAATGATTTATCCGGTGGCATACCTGAGATTTTAAAAAATATTTCACAGCCCATTGCGCCAAGCCCCTGTTTAGGTTGGGATTTTCGCCTAAAGTCGGAGCATTTCACCTTTTACAAAAAAGTCGCCGAAGAATTTGCCCAAGAAATGGAAATAGACGCTTGGTTAGTGAACCCCTTGTTTCGCAACTGTGGTGAAGTTGATTTTATGTCGGGTGAAGGCATGCAGTGTTTACAATACAATGCTGAAGTATTGTTTCGCGCGATTAATAAAAAATACCAACAATACAGTATTGAAACTGAGCCGTATATTATCGTCAAAGCCGATGCCGGAAGTTATGGCATGAGTGTGATGTCGGTCAAATCGGTTGAGGAATTACAAAGCTTAAACCGTAAGCAACGTACCCATATGGCAAAAACCAAAGGCAAGGTTGAAGTGAGCAAAGTTATTTTGCAAGAAGGTGTGCATACCTTTGAAACTTGGGACAACCATGCGGCTGAACCGGTGGTGTATATGATTGGCTCACACGTTGTGGGTGGATTTTACCGGGTTAATACCAAGCGGGGTGATACAGAAAATTTAAATTCACCGGGTATGCGTTTTGAATCACTGGCCTTTGCCGATAGCTGTCAAGCACCTGGTGAGCAAGATGTTGCAGCAGGTGGTAAACGCTTCTACGTATACGGCGTGTTAGCACGCTTGGCGGCTTTGGCCTCTGCTCGTGAAATGCAAGCCATTGATTCGGAGTGTTGTTAATGACGAAAAAACTTGCCATAGTTATGGATCCTTTAACAGGAATTGACCCAGCACACGACACCAGCTTTGCGATATTTTTAGCGGCCGCCAAATTAAATTGGCAGCTTTTTTATATTTGCCCAGAAAGTATTTACGTGTCAGAGCAAATAGTATTAGCCACTGCGCAAAAAATCAAGGTGCAAGATAAGCCTAAAGATTTTTTTAGTGTTGTTGAAACGAAAACCACGGCATTGCATGAATTTGATGCGGTGTTAATGCGCAAAGACCCGCCGTTTAATATGCAATATATTTATTGCACTTATTTTTTAGAATTGGCAGCAAAGCAAGGTGCTTGCGTGTTAAATAATCCGCAAAGCATTCGTGATTCAAATGAAAAATTATTTGCACTACAATTTCCTGAGTTTATTCCTAACACTATGGTTAGCAGTCAGAAAAAAACGCTGAAAGAATTTTGGCAAGCGCAAAAAACAATTATTTTAAAACCCATTGATGGCATGGGCGGTAAAGGCGTGTTTTTGCTAACACCGGATGCCCCCAATTTTAACACCGTGGTGGAGACGCTTACCGACAATGGTCGCATACCCATTATGGCGCAAGCCTATGTGCCAGAAATTAAAACCGCAGGTGATCGGCGTATCTTGTTAATTAATGGCCAGGTGGTGCCCCAAGCCTTGGCGCGCATTCCAAGTAGTGATGATATTCGTGGCAACATGGCTGCCGGTGCAAGTTGGGAGCTTAGCGCTTTAACCGCACAAGAAGAAAAAATTTGCACCAAGCTTGGGCCAATTTTAAAACAAAAAGGCTTATTCTTGGTTGGCTTAGATGTGATTGGCGACAAGCTCACTGAAATTAATGTCACCAGCCCCACCGGCGCGCAAGAAATTAGTCAAGGCGGCGAGCATGATGTGGCAATGTTGATTATGCAAAGTATTGAACAGGAAATTTTAGCATGCGTTTAAGTTTATATTTTTTATTGTTAGTGAGTGTCACTAGCAATTTAGCCGCAGAATCTAGTTTGCAAAGCCACGGTTTTTACGGCGAGATTGGTTTAGGCCGTGGTTACAATAATGTTTCGCCCACACTTTTTAGTGCCCAGCCAAGCTATCTGGATGGAAGCTGGGTAGCAGTGTTACGCACTGCAGTAGGGTTTGATATTGACTCAACTATCGGCATAGAAGTGGGCAATCGTCTTTTTAAGCAAGCGAAAAAAAATAACTTACAAGGTTCAGGTCGCACTGGACGAGTGGATGAAACCGCTTATAGTGTGCAAACGGTTATTCGTTACCCACTTTCTAACTCCACCAGCATTATGGCCAAGTTTGGCCCAGCCTACGTGCAATTTAATCAAAGCGTTGACGGTGCAGCAACTAATTTAATTAGCCGCAATGTAAAGCGTTGGCAGCCAGCCTATGGCTTGGCCATTGCCACCACGCTAGAAGATTACCCAGGCGTGTCTGCCATGTTTGAATATTCAGAAATTACTGGCGACAGCGATCACCAGTTACCTAAAAGTGAAATGTATATCTTGGGTTTGATGTTTCATTTTTAATAAAAAAAGTGAAGGTTTTATTATTCAGCAGGTTTGGAGCAGGGGCAACCTACCTTCATGCAAAATACATCTATAGAATATCTACGCATAAAGTCTTGTAGGCTTTGTCTTAATTCTTGAATATCTTTATCTTCTGATCTAAAACAATTGTAGACGCACGAAAAAGCAGTGCGTGTTAACATTACCGCCGGAGCAATAGATGAATAGCCTGCGGCGATAGAAAAACCAGCCCAATACATAGGAATAAATATTGTGGTGACGAGCAAATAAAAAGCCCAGATCCAACTGCTGCGGCTAACGCCTAGTTTTCCTACGGCGGTTATAAGCCTGGTCAGCCGAACACAGAGCGAACGTTCAACAACCCCTTTATCCTGGTAGCTTTTCCACACGTGTATAAGTAATTGAAATACAATCACCGCTGCGGTTATTGATGCAGCCGTGACATGGGTTACGGGTGAGTTTTCGTAGCTTGAACCTATTAGCGACAGCGCCATATCTACATGGGCCCAGATATAAGCTGGATTGCCAACAATTTGGTTGTACGTTTTACGGCAAGGCAATAGTCTGCCTAAACAGTTTTGCGTGTGATGACAGCAGCTTATACAATCGCAGGTGGCTGATGTTGTGCGTGTTTGCGGCAAGCAAAATTTAAGAGCCATCTGTAGAAGGTCTAAACACGTAAAGACCACATTGCCACCCAGCGTGATTGTTGCTGCCACATCGGGAATGGTGGATATTCTAAAAAGAGGGTAGTGTTCCTGCAGTTTTACAAAATGTTCTGCTTTAAACATTTTGCTAAAATCAAATTCACCGCATCTGCCAGCAGAAATTAAAAATTCCTGCATCCAATGATAAATAAACCAAGAAGCGGCGGCTGTTTTTACTGCTGTTTCAGAGGTTTGTAAAAATTGCTCTACTAATGCTAAGTGTGTTTCGTCAGGCGACAGGGTCTGAATGTCTGACACAACTGCCCCAGGTTGCCGCTCTATTAATGGAACACTCTGGCCTTTATTCATCATAACGCACCTACTTAAAATCCATAAGCTTGCAGCAATGCTTCATCATCAGGTGCGCGGCCCATAAATTTTTCAAAAATAATTTCAGGCTTTTCACTGCCGCCTAGCGCAAGCACGGTGCTGCGAAATTTATCACCCAGCTCGGCATCAAACAAACCCTTGTCGGCAAAGGCTGAAAAGGCATCGCGCGCCAACACTTCTGCCCACAAATAACTATAGTAACCTGCGGCATAGCCGCCGGCAAAAATATGCGAGAAGCTATTGGCAAAGCGGTTATACGCAGGTGGTTTAATGACAGAAATTTGTGCGCGGATGGCATTGAGTGTATCGTACACAAAACTATCATCAAGCTTTGCTTGCTTATGAATAGCAATGTCAAACAAGGCAAACTCTGCTTGGCGAATCAAAAATAAACCGGCTTGGAAATTTTTGGCTGCAATTAACTTTTCTATCATCTCGTCAGGTAAGCATTCACCGGTTTGATAATGTTTGGAGAGCATGCGTAATGACTCAGGCTGCCACGCCCACGATTCAAAAAATTGGCTAGGAAATTCAACGGTGTCCCAAGGCACATTATTAATGCCCGACACCTCTAAGTGTTCTACTTCGGTGAGCAAGTGTTGCAAACAATGTCCCATTTCGTGGAATAAGGTTTCAACATCGCCGTGGGTTAGTAAGGCTGGGGTTTCGCTGGTGGCGCCGGCAAAGTTGCAGGTTAAATAAGCTATGGGTAATTGTATTGTCCCGTCTGCTAATTTGTGACGGGAGATAGCGCCGTCCATCCAGGCGCCTTGGCGTTTATTTTCGCGGGCGTATAAATCCATAAACACCGCACCAATAATATTTTCGCCTTTATATAATTCAAAATATTGCACATCAGCATGCCATAAGTTTGGTAAATCTTTAGCGCGCAACTCAATGCCATAAAGTTTTTTAATCACGCCAAATAAACCGGACAACACATGCTCGGTTGGAAAATAGGTTTTTAATGTTTCTTGTGAAATAGCGTATTTTTCTTCGCGCAATTTTTCACTGTAATAGGCAACATCCCAAGATTGCAAATCAGCTCGGCCTGAAAATTCTTGCAGTTGGGTTATATCTTGTTTTGCTTTTGAGCTTACTTTTTTGGCTAAGTTTTGTAAAAACTGGTCCACTTGCTCCGCTGACTCGGCCATTTTAGGCACCAACGACATGTCGGCATAGTTAGCATAACCCAGCAATGAAGCGAGTTGCTGGCGCAATTGCAAGGTTTCAAGCATAAGCGGGCCGTTATCAAATTCGCCGGCATTGGGGCCTTGGTCCGACGCACGAGTGCAGTAAGCCTGGTAGAGTTCTTCACGCAAGCTGGCGTTGTCGGCATACGTGACAATGTCATAATAACAAGGAAAATCTAGCGTGGCCAAGTATCCGGTTTGTTGTTTTGCTTTAGCGGCATCTTGCATAGCTTGCAGCCTAGGAGCGGGCACGCCTTGCAGCTGCTTGGGATCGGCGATTAATTTGCTCCAGGCTTTACTGGCATCAATAATATGGTTTTCATATTGTGTACTTATTTCTGATAGGCGCGCGGCAATTTTTTTATAGGTTTTTTTATCGGCGGCGTTTAAATCAATGCCCGACATGCGAAAATCACGCAACGCTAATTCAATAATGCGCTGTTGGCTTGCTGAAAGCTGGGCAAAGTCATCGCGGGTTTGCAGGCGCTGATAGGCGGCAAACAAATCTGCGTTTTGACCCAGATCGGTGTAATAATCACTGAGTAATGGCAAGCAAGCATTATAGGCTTCACGCAAGGCTTCACTGTTGCACACGGAGTTCAAATGTCCTACCGGCGACCAAAATTGGCTTAGTTCATCACCCAGTGCATCCATGGGTAGAATAAAATTATCCCAGCTTGGGTGTGATTGGGTTGCTAAGTGCTTGATGCGTTGGCGACTTTTAGTAAGGTGTTCGGTGAGCTGCGCGGCCAGCTCGGCGGGTTGTAGTGTGAAATTGATTGTTTGCAACATAGGGTTTAGCTCATTATTAAATAGAGTGCCATTATGCCATAGTCGGTCATTATCACAAAAGCGCGCACGCTTTCCAGTTGCAGTTAGGACCAACGCACTATAGCTCCCGTATCGTCATTGCGAGGAGCGTAGCGACGCGGCAATCTCATGAATTACACTGTAGTCTAGAAGATCAACTATGTCTCAAAAACTTTGAATTCCGGTGAATTCAAGGCTTCTTTAAGTCTGGCATTAGCAATAACCAGGATTTTTCGCATAAGGGCGACAATGGCGACCATTTTTTTCTTACCTCTGGCAACAAGGTTTTCATAAAAGGTTTTCAAACAGGAGTTTGAATTTCTAGCTGCCATAGCAGCTAAGAATAAAATAGGCTTAAGATGATTTCTCCCCGGTGCCACTTTACGATAACC
>JAWUVP010000045.1:0-15711 GCA_034112285.1 Gammaproteobacteria bacterium | reverse complement strand
AGCAAATGCTTGGCAAATGCTTTGTGTTCATCCTCGGCCTTACACTTTCTAGCCGGCATAAGAACATTTTCAAGCGCGGTTAGTTCGGGTAATAAATAATGAAATTGGAATACGAACCCGACATCTTGATTGAGAAAACGATGTAGCTCTGATTCAGTTTTATCAAAAATGTTAGCACCATCAATCATCACCTCCCCAGAGGTAGGCTCATCAAGACTACTGACGCAATACAGCAGCGTCGTTTTACCCGAGCCAGAACGCCCTGTTAAGCTAATGTAATCACCGTCATTAATGGTTAAATTAATATCGTGTAGAATTTGAGTGTTCCCAAAAGATTTACATAAATTTTTAACTTCTATCATGCCGAGGCCTCTGAGCGAATAATGGCTATAGGTTTTAACTTCCCAGCGGAGCGTGCCGGAATAATACTGGCAAAGATGGCCGCCCCAACAGCTAATAAAAACCCATTAATGTATATTGAAAGATTAAAGGCCACAATCATAGTGCCAGTGCCCGCAGCAGATGGCCCCACAGCCGGTAACGTGGCTACATAGAGGCAGATAAACCAACCTAGAAAAAGTCCAATCAAGCCTCCAATAACACCAAACAGCAGCCCTTGTATAAAAAACAACTTTATAATATCTAAGCCGGTATAACCAATCGCCCGTAAAATAGCAATTTCTCTACGTTTTTGATTTATCATGATATTAAGTACATTGTAGATACCAAATCCCGATACCAACAAGATAGAGAAAACCATGAAATAACGGATGAAATCTTGAACATGAAATACTGACAAAATATTTGCGCTGGTTTGCTGCCAACTTTCAACTTTATCTTGGCTGAAAACAGACCACTGCTTGGCTAGATTTAAAGCATCGTAAGGATGGAGTATTTTAACGGCAATGGTATTAATTTGCCCTTGTTTATTTAACAAGTTTTGCAAGTCAGTCAGTGCCATATAGGCATTGTTATTGTCTGCAGCTTTGTTGCCTGTTTCAAAAATGCCACTGATTTTAAAGGGCTGAATATCCCCCGACTGATTGATCAACTGAACGGTTTTATTTAAGCTAACGCCCAGTTTGTTAGCAAGGCCTAAACCAATAACAATACGATTACTTCCAGGCTTAAGGGTTAAAAAGTCACCTTTAATAATATAATTACCGATAGTGGTTATTTTAAGTTGTTTCGCCGGCAGTGTGCCAATAACACTAACACTTTTTGAGACTGAATCATGTGATATCAGGATGCTTGCTTGCGTTTGTTGCACATAAGCTAACACTTGAGGATTTTGGCTTAGGCGCTTGTACCAAGATTGTGGATTAATAATATAATCTAACTCTCGAACACCTGATGGCGGCGTGCTCCAATAAACAAGCGTGTCTTTACCAAACAATCGCGGCGTCACTAATTGTGGGGTTACAATTTGTTCTTTTGCGCTAATCGTGATTTGGGCACTATTGTTCACCAACTCATTTAACAAAAACTGTTGAAAACCAAGCATGACACCAGAAATAACGATGTAAGCCGTTGTGCCCAGCACGATGCCGAGCAAGATAAAAACCGATTGCTTCTTTCTTGCAAAAAGCTGTTTAAGGGCTAAAAACAACATAATTAGCTCACCAGCACTTCTGCTTGAACGGGAACATTATCTGAGATAATTTGTGCCCAGCCATTTTGCTGTTGTCCGACTTTAACTGCGACAGAACTCTCAACATTATTGACTCTATAAATCACCCTACCCAGTTTAATGGCCGTTAATGGAACAAGAATGCTTTGTTTGGATTTGCTCACAATAATGGCAATATCAGCAGTCATTCCTGGAAGTATGTTAGGCGGCAAATAGTCGGGCTTAATGCGCACATAAAAATTGGCATTGTTTGAATACGTGGATTCTACTGCCCCATAATATTTTTTATTAGGTAACGCTTCAAAATTTATAATAGCTTTCTTCGCATTTTCAATTCTTAGTATTGAATCTTGATCCATTGACACAAGAAAGTATCGGTCATTCAAATCCGTCAAGGTCAAAAGCACAGACTGAGGATTAGTGATTTCATTGGCGTAGGTGGGTTTACTGCTGATCACACCATCAAATGGTGCTGTTACAATTTGGCCATCATGGTACATCAACAGCTTGCTGCCCTTACTAACATGATCGCCAGCATTAACATAAATTTTCTTAATATAATTCGTGATGCCCGCAGTCAAAGTAAAAACATTCTGTGACTCAACGGTGCCAAGTCCATAGGCGGCATTGACAATCGCTGCTTGTTTAACAGCCACCCATTTATTCTTTGTTTGGTGATGAATTGCCAGCGCGATGCCAGCAAGTATGATTATTAATATCATAAAAGAAATCACAGTTGATTTTTTAGATAATGTCATCAAAGCTCCTCATTGTTAATACTTTGCACTTTAGTGGTAATGTGTTCAATAAATTCTATTTGCTCGGCCAAGCATTCTTGAGTTATTTCACTGCAAATTAATGACCAAGACGTTTCGATTTGCTTAATCAGCTTTGAATAAAGAGTAACACCTGATTTAGTTAAAGCAATATGAACTTCTCTTCGATCCTTTGGATTAAGGCTTCTAGCCACATAATCAGCCTCAAGAAGTCTCTCAATTGAACGGCTCATAGCAGATGAATCCATGCCAACCTCCGCCGCAAGAGATTTTTTAGTTTTACGCTTATGCTGCCCCAAAGTCATGAGCAACCGCATGTCTACAGGTAATAATTCAAACTCCTTGGCAATAGGTATAAGTAGGTTACGCCGTAAGGTCATCATTAATTTACGAAAGGTAAACAATAGCTTTATGGATTGGGTGTCATCGGTCATACGATGATTATAGCTCAACAGGAATGGATTGCAATGCAATCTATATTGCAGAGGTTTATTTTTACACTTAGCTGTTAATAATTACTTAATAAACCCGTGATATGATGTTTGCGCTAGAACTAGGAGCTGACGATTGAGCACCTAGAATATATTTTTTTAAGAACATAATGATAAACAATAATAATTACAAACATAAACTAACGATTTCGCCGACTCAAGCAATCTTCTACTTGTATAGCGTTGAAACACCTGAATTTGCTGACAAGAAAAAGGTTTTAGCTCAATGGCTTATTTGTGGATTAAAAGAGCAAGCTAACAATTCAAGGTTTGAAAGCCTTATAAAAGCACATTTACCAGAAGAATATATTGTTTCTTATTTACCTGCGATCATCAACACCGATCCTGTACGCAGAGTATTTGAAAATCATTTGGCGCAGTCACTCTTAACAAAAGCATTAGACAGTATAAACGTGAAAGACCTGAAAAACTATTTGCGTACACTTTTAGATTTTTTCGCACCAAATTTCAGGGCGGACATCGAAAACCGTATTAACAACAACATTCATCCTATTGCAGGCCGTCCCTACAACATCACCATCCCTAAAGACTACATAGATTTATATGTAAAACTAAAAAACAAAAGATTTAATCTGTTTAGCGACGGAGCTCAGCACGAGAAGCGGCTGCTAATAACAAAAATAAGCATTGTTGTTTCTCAGCTCGTTAATAACAGCGAGCAACTTGCAACTAAAATTTACAATGAAGCGCCTTTCACAGACCCCGATAAAGCGAGAACATACAAGGAAAAATACTCGACTGTGTTTTCTAGAAACTTAGGCTTGCTAAGGTCCTATATGCCGCATGGGTATTATGGTGATTTCAAAATAGAAAAACAAGAATATCCCAGAGCAGCTGACATTTATGGATATCGCGATCAGTTTCAAGCATCCGAATTGTTTTCACACAAAGTTCACCCCTTCAGCGCTTCAATTTCGGGCACAATGCTTATGCATATAAAATGTCTCTATATTTCTGAAAAATTATCGAGAGGAAGTCTTCACTTCCCTGGAAAGTTATTTTTTGAAAATTATTTTTTAGCCGTCTCGTCATTATTTCTTATACATGATGGCGGGCATTCTTTTTATGAATTTTTTGAGCCCTTCAAATTAATTAATGTACAGCAATTATTGCCTATTGAATTTAAAGATTTCAGCGGTGGCATGGAGCACTTCATCATGAAAAACCAAGCTGATTGCGTGCGAGAAGCAATGGGCAAAACCCAGTTTTATCATCAACATATATTGCGGCGCAGCAAATTAATGATGTCGCTATCTATTATGGAAAAAGGGGATGCAGATGCTGCGTTTTATTCAATATCGAGCGTGTTGGGCCAGAGATCAGATGTAAAAATAACGGTTGAAAGAATCGCAGCTCGATTCCAGAACTGTTCACCACCCAAAACAGCACAAATTGTACACGCAAACCCTAAAATGGGACTGTTTTTCGAATTATTACGCTTTATTATTATAGAAAAAGCTAAAACGAGAATGACTGATTTTAATTTTTATAATAACAGCATTGTTCTTCTAGCCTACAACATTATGCTGGGGCTTATAATAAAAGTAGCGCCCCTTAAACGTTTCGAACCTCATGGCAATGAAATACTTTCTAGTATTATGTCGCGATTTGAACAAGTGCGCTTTGAACAACTATCTGGCCTTTATCTACTGAGCAGTAAATAGTGTGGCAGCACTCTCTTTCTGAAGTGCTTTTTTAAGATTATGGGCTGAACAATTTCCCGTAAATTGCACTAATAATGACTCAGCTAAATGAGCTCTTTTTACATGAAATTTCTTAAAACCGTAAACTCGAAAATATGATGTTTCGCTAGCATTATTTGTACGCAAATAGACCTCGCGCATAATAGAATCGAAGTCATTGTTTCCTCTCGATTTACCGTCACCTAAGGCTTACTTGTGATCATTTGAGGCTACTAAATATGCGGTATGTAGAATACGATAACAATCGTGGGTTAGCGTTTCCTTTTGTGAAGCATCAAGGGGTTAAAATGCTGCGTAACGTAATTCCTCCTCATCTTTTTCTATGCCTATTTCAGAAAGTTGATGAAACACATCACAACACAAGCCTCCTTTACTAATAATTACTTGAACTGTATCATTTGCCAGATATTTTAAAATGATATAAATATCATCTTAGGCTAGTATATCTTCAATGCTATCACAAACTATACAAATATATAGCTCTCAGACTGAGTCTGCGGAAGCATATTTTCTACTCCAGTAAATATTTCCTTAACATTCACCAGATATACTGCCAAAATAAATACCAATAAAATCAAGGAGAACTCATGGCTTACGCAATGCCTGCGGCAGAAGATTTGGTCTTAAATACTCCAGATAAGATCATTGTTTATTTAATTACCGCATTAGATAAACATTTCAATAGTATCTCTCATGGGCTTGCAGGCGAAGTTATTGCGAAACAACAACTCGTTAAAAATTTCTGGAATAGCACCTTAAAAGCACAATGCAATATCAGCTTAAGAACACATCTCATAGGCCCGTTAAATCAAGTTGCTACTCGCAAAGGAATGGCTCAACACCCAAAGTTTTGGCCCGACATAGCAAAAGAGGTAAACATTATATTTTCAGAGGGTTCAGAAGACACTATAGCGACAGCTGAAATTCTAGAAATAACACAATTTTTCATACAACAGTTTCGGTTTATAACAATAGAGCGTTTCAATGACTATTTGAAAACTATTTATATTGAAATGGATAAGAAATATATCGAGGGCTTCAGCCATGAAACACCAGATACTATACGATGGGCTAATATTGCGCGCATAGACCGAGAATGGAAGCGAACAATCCAAGGGCTGTTAAAAAAATATGCGCTCACAGAAAATAAGAGCATGATTTACGCTGTTAAAAACTTTTCTCCTACTGAGCGCGTTTTTGTTTTACTTGGTTGCCTAGCCGCTTTTTGTGGTTTCAAGCCCCAACATGCAGAATTAAGAACAGCACTGATAAACTTATTAAACCCAGAAATAGAGGGCTTGCTAACTTTTATTGATCAAGTCAGTCACTTACCAGCAGACAGTGCTAAAGGTTTTTCAGCCAAGGGGTTTGGGGAGCGAGCGATGAGAGAACATTCTCATGTAGTGCTTCGAATTACGGGGCTTCGCGTCAGAAAGCTCACCCTGATTCGCCTTCAACATTATTACGAAACACACCCCGATATTGTGCGACCACTTTCAGCCCATGAAGAAATCGATATGGGCTTTGAATATTTATAGCAGCAAAGCCAAAGTACATGAATGGCCCGCTTTTAACCTCGATTACATTTTATATAAACTTACTTGAATCCCCACTTCGCTTTTGTTATATTATAACAATACATAAGCAACTGATAACCCCATGACTACACAATCCTTTACTGCCACCAAGTTGCGACAAGAAATTATTACCATATTGGCAGCAGCTCAAAAACCGTTGAAGGCATACGATATACTCAGCCTGCTACGCGAGACTCGGCCCAATGCCCAGCCGCCTACGGTTTATCGTGTTTTAGAGTTTTTGAAAAACAAAGATGTTGTGCATGAGGTAAGCCGTCAGCATACTTATGTTTTATGCCAAAATGCTGAAGCGGGTACTGAGCATGAGGCGAATCTGCTCTTAATCTGCACTGAATGTGATACTGTTACTGAAATTTTTGAGGCACAATTATCAAAACCTTTAAAAAAGTTTTCCAAACAATATGATTTCGCGATAAACTGCTCCACCGTTGAGCTAACTGGCGTGTGCCAACAATGCCAAGCCTAAATGGATAATAATGATGATAACCGAATTAACAATAGTAAAAGTATTAAGTGTGGCGCTGGTGTTTATTACCGCTGTATTTTCAGGCGTATACCCCTTTATTAAAAAGTGGCGCAGCGGCATCAGTAGCTTTCCGGCGGGGCAGGCATTGGCGTCCGGTGTGTTTTTGGGGGCGGGTTTAATTCATATGCTGGGCGATGCCAGCAGTGATTTTACCGCCCTACATTACAACTACCCTATTGCCTTTTTAATTGCGGGCTGTACCTATCTGGTGTTTTTAGCGCTGGAGCATATTGGTCAAGAACTCTTTAAGCAAAAAAACCAGCAAACGAATGGTTTTGCCATTATCGCTTTTCTTATGTTGTCGATTCACTCTCTCTTTGCCGGTGCGGCGTTGGGCTTAAGTGTGAATCTATCGGTGGTATTGGTGTTACTGTTGGCCATTATGGCGCATAAGTGGGCCGCTAGTTTTGCATTGGCTACACAACTTAATCAAAGCCGGTTGAATAAAAAAACCGCACTAGCCCTGTTTGTTACCTTCACCGTCATGACGCCCTTAGGCATTTACTTTGGTGATATTATTTCAACCACCTTAAACAAGGATTCATTGGTTGAGCCTGTTTTCAATGCTATCGCCGCCGGTACCTTTATTTACCTGGGCACCTTACATGGCTTATCCCGCTCTTTCATGGTTGATAAATGTTGTAATTTAAAGAACTTCAGTTATGTCATCGTGGGGTTTTCAATTATGGCTATTGTGGCCATTTGGGCGTAAGCCGGTAACTTATGGCGGGGTTCCGCTAAGGTCACAAGCGCCTTCATCTAATTCATAGTGATGTCCAGCGATTTCTTGTGTTTCAGCGGCAAGTGCAGCCTCATCAATTGGAATACTGCCATGATTAAATAGAAAAGGCGTACATTGGTAACTGGCATCTTTGGGCCACAGTTCAGTTGTGATATATTCTATTAATTCCTTGAAAGCTGTATCACCCGTAAACAAACATAAATAAGCATTTTTTGAGTAATAAATTACCGGTCTAACTAGACTCGGTACACCCCTCGTTTCTGGTAAGCTGTTGTACAACACCCAGTGGTTTTTGTAGCGAATCACACCAACAACGTGCCCTTTCGCGCCAATAATATAGCCCACCACATCTAATGGATGCACCAGACCAGCACCAACCACAACATCAAGATTTAAGTTTAAAGTTCTTTGCGAAGACGCTTCAAAAGATTTTTTTGAGGCGTTTAACTTTATGGTAAGAGGAAAGCCAGCCGATCTGAGAATATGCAAATCAAGAGGAGCAAATTGTCTATAGGCTGTTTCAGATAGCTGAACAATGCTATCTCCGCCCTCATCTGTTACAAACGCAACTTCAATATCCCCCACACTGCCGAACTGCATTGTATCTGCATTGATAATCTTATATTGATAAACAGCACGATAAACTTCACGAAGCCTTTCTGGCGCCAGCCCATTTCTATTATTCATTAAACAAAATGCTTTGCGCTTTCTAATTGCGTCTTTTATCGATTGATTAAACATTTTTGCGCAATCACGAACAAAAATTACTTGCTCTTCTTTGCTCACAACGCAATTGATTAAAGGAAAATGCTTCATCATTTTATACATAAAATCTTGTGCTGCAAAAACACAGGCAAAAGCCCCGAACCGCTTATCTAATTTAAATTGATTTGTATTCAAATCACAACGAATCATCATAAACAAACACCTTTTGTGAACGCTGTGATAAACACAGTTTTTTTATTAATTGTTTTTATTAAATTTCACTCTTTTTTATTAACTTGCCAACCAAGCCAATAAAGTTTCTTTGTTATTTTCATACCATTGCTGACCTTTTAACGTTAAGGCTTGCAAATTTCCAGCTTTTATATCGTCCAAGTCATCGTTAGCGGGGGCTAAAGTATCGTTAATGCGCAGGTAGTTAACCTTTAATAACTCAGCAGCTTGGTACTCAATAATACTGGCATTACCGCTAAATAAATTATCAATTAAGCCATGTTTAAGCCAGCTTAAACCGCCCCAGGTTTGAGATTTTTTGCCATAGCATTGCGGGGTTGCAGCCATTCTATCACGTACACCCGTACCAATTGAAAGCACTTTAATTTCTTCAGGCTTATAGCCCAGGTGCAAGGCTTCTATTATAGCGCACATAGTGGGATCGTTGGCACTAACACCACCATCAATTAACCAGCGTGAAGGTTGTGCGCTGGTTTCAACAGTTGGAAAGTAGGTTGGCGCGGCCGATGAAGCATCGGCAATTTCGGCGAGCGTTGGGTTATAGGCCGAGTCTTTGCTCGCTGTATCATGAGATTTAAAAACCACTGCACAGTTGCTAATAATGTCATAACTGGTGATAAGAGTCGGCTTTTCTAGGCTAAATAAGCGTTTGTCGGCAAATACTTGCTGCAAAAGTTGGCGCTTCCCCTTGCCGGTGTACTTTGGGCCGTAAAATGCCGATAAAAAACTAAAAAATCGCTTATCAAAAATTTGTTTAACATTTTTTTCGTTAAACAGGCCAAGCAATTGCTCACCATTGTAGTGCAGGCCACTTAAGCCTAAGGCTATAAAGGCGCCAACGGAGCTGCCGGCAAAGATATCAAACGTATTGTACAAGGATTGGTTCAGATCTTTTTCTAGCTCGGCTAAAAATGCAGCCGGTATTAAGCCACGAACACCACCGCCATCAATTGATAAAATCAACATTTACGCCCCCTACTTGCATAAACTGTAATGAAATCAGTGACCAGCTCAACAAGCTTTTTTTGCAACAATAGCGTTGAACAATATTCATTGTGGATGACATGCCGCGTGTCCTAATAATAGAATAGAATTCATTTTACGGAGTTAAGCGCGAGATTCAAGCAAATTATCGATGGCGATCGGATTTGTGCTGAGACAATTTATTGCCTTGCTGCAAGGTGAGCCGTTACTACCCCCATCACAACAATTCTAAAATGCTCTCTTCAAGCTCGGCCACCTTGGCCAAGCACAGCTTTTGATCTGCCTCGAGTGCTTGCCACTCAGCTTTGCGGCTGGGGTCAATATACAAGTTTTCATCGGCTAATTGTGTTTCTAACACTTTGGCTTGTAACAATAATTTATCGAGTTTAGATTCTAACTTTGCTAGCTGCTGTGGGTTGGCCTTTTTTTCGATGGGTTTATTGTTGGTTTGTATCGGAGTCGATTTCACAGTTTGTGCACGCTGCATAAACCATTTCTCATAGTCATCCATATCGCCATCAAACTGTACCATTTGTCCTTGATCGAGCAAATAAAATTGATTGATTAGGCTATTCAGTAAATACCTGTCATGCGCAATTAAAATCAATGCGCCTTCGTATTGTTGCAAGGCGATTACTAGCGCTTGGCGCATTTCTAAATCCAAATGGTTGCTAGGTTCATCGAGCAATAATAAATTAGGCTGTTGCCACACCAGCAAGGCTAAAGCCAGACGGGCTTTTTCGCCGCCTGAAAAGTTTTTGATGCATTCGAACACGCGTTCGTCTTGAAAATTAAAGCCACCCAAAAAACTGCGCGCTTCTTTTTCGGTTATTTTTTCATCTAAATCTTGTAAGTGCCATAAGGCGGTGTGTTGCAAGTGTAAGCTATCAATTTGGTATTGCGTAAAATAACCAATCTTGAGTTTGCTGTTAAAAACCACATCACCCTCAATTTTTAATTGCTGTGCAATGGCTTTCACTAACGTTGATTTACCTGCGCCATTAGGGCCAATTAACGCTAATCGATCGCCTGGGTGAAGCGATAAGCTAACATTATTTAATACTGGCTCGCCACCATAACCAATATTGGCGTTGCGAATGGTGAGCATGGGGTTACCTGCTGCGGGTGCGGGTTTAAACTCAAAGTTAAACGGATTTTGCGCATGCACTGCGGCCACTTTTTCCATACGACCAATGGCTTTCAAGCGTGATTGAGCTTGTTTCGCTTTAGTAGCCTTGGCGCCTAACTTGCGCACAAAGCCCATCATGTGTTCAATTTTACGTTGTTGTTTATCATGGGCAGATTGTTGCTGTTCTAATTGCAAGGCGTACTGCTCTTCAAAATACGAATAGCTGCCGGTGAAGCTGTGAATAGCTTGTTTATCAATAAAGGCGATACGGTTTACCACTCGGTCTAAAAAGTCGCGATCATGAGAAATAATAATTAAGGTTTGCGGCATGGTTTTAAGCCAGTTTTCTAACCAAAAAATTGCTTCAACATCTAAATGGTTGGTGGGCTCATCGAGCAACAATAGCTCACATGGGATCATCAGCACTTGCGCCAGATTTAAGCGCATACGCCAACCACCCGAAAAATCATCAATGGGGCGCAGGCTATCTTCTGCAGAAAACCCAAGGCCCACTAAAATTTTTGCAGCGCGGCTTTCAGCACTGTAACCATCAATTTCGGCGAGCTGCACATGACAATCTGCAATCCCTAAGCCGTCGTCGTCAGCCTCAGCTTTGGCTAAACGTGTATAAATATCGGCAAGCTGCTGATCGCCACACAAGACATAGTTCAGCGCACTTTGCTCGCCATGAGGAACATCTTGACGAATTTCGCCAATACGCACCCCTTTTGGCACCTCGCATTCACCTTGGTCGGTTTCTAATTTTTTCATCACTAGCTTAAACAAGCTGGTTTTGCCGGCGCCATTACTGCCGACCAAGCCGACTTTTTCGCCTTGATTAATCAGTAAATTCGCTTCTTTTAACAAGCATTTATGGCCGCGATATAAGGTCGCATTTTTCAGTTGTAACATAACATCAACTATTTGATTCTTTTTTAAGGCAAGCCCAAACGGCAGGCAGGCTCATAATAACTAAGCCACCAATAATCAGCAATTCATAATGCAGATGACCACCCACTTTAACGCGACTTGGTGGAATGAAGCCCACACAAATGGTCATAACACAGCCGATTAAACCGGCCGCACACACGATAATCATACCGATTTTACCACCCGGTATCATAAAGCCTTGTTTGCGTTCAACATTTTTGAAGCGCAAACGAATGCCGGCGGCAAACAACATGATATACATGAACATATAGAGTTGCGCCGTTAATACGGTGAGCAGCCAATAAGAAGCATTAACGCTGGGCATAAGGTAATAAACTAAAGTGGTGGCGCTCACAATTATGGCTTGATAAAGTAACAAGACATAAGGCGCACCCTGCTTATTTTTTTTCGACATATGCTTAGGTAAATGTCCATCGGCAGCAGCAATTAACAAGCCACGCACCGGTGCAATAATCCAATTGTTGACCGTGCCAACACCGCCTAACACCAGCATCAATGCCATTAACGGTAGCATCCATTTTAAATGATAATGCGCTAAAAATAATTCGCAGGCTTGCATAATGCCGGCAACCAGGCTGATTTGTTTTTCGGGTAAAACAATGGCAATCGATAAGCCACCACAAATTAGCGTGAACACAATGATAATGCTAGATATCAATAATGCTTTGGGGTAAGCGCGTTGTGGATCTCTAACATCATTTCCATAAACCGTTGCTAACTCAATACCACACAAGGAAAGAATAATTCCCGTTAACGCCACCCATATGCCGCTTTGATGAAAATTGGGTAATAGATGTGGTAGGGTAAAAGCAATTTGTAAATGCTGCCCTTGTGCTAACCACACAATACCCAAAACAATAATAATTGCCATCGGTAAAATCAGACCAAATATGGTCGCAAAATTTGCCAACATCGCAGAAATTTTAATTCCCATAATATTAATTAACGTTGCTAACCAAAACACCAATAAAATCATCAGTACTATATAAGTTTTATCATGAGCCAGTGCCGGTGAAAAAACATAGGCAAGGGTTGCCACCACAAACGAAAGTAGAGCTGGAAAATAAAATACATTTTCTACCCATTGATACCAAACCGCCACAAAACCAGCTTTACGGCCAAAGGCTTGCTTTAACCACACATACACCCCGCCCGATTCTGAACAAGTTGAAGCCAGTTCAGATGACACCATTGCGCCTGGAATTAAGAAAAAGATAGCCGCCAACACAAAGAAAAAGATAATGCTGCCACCAAACAAGGCTGTTGCGGGTAAATTACGCACGCTATCAACCGAGCCGGCCGTAATCATGGCGAGGCTGAAGACGCCTAAGGTTTGCGCTTTTTTTACCGATATGCTCATTTTGTGCCTCTAAAAATTGAGGTGCGAGTATTCCATATAGCACCTAGCAGCGTCAAGCGCGATTGTTTGCAATCCACCACAAAATCCAGTAATATTGCGATTCGCGCCGATTTGAGCAACAGCTTGCGGGCGCATTACAAATGCAGCTAAAGCGGAGCCAAGATCACTCTCGCATTAGCTGGGTGATTTTTTTTTGCCTAGCAAAAGAGCGTAATATGATAGAGATAAAACAGTTAAGCAAAGTTTACCAAACCAATAATGGCCCTATGATCGCCCTTGAAGAGATTACTCTCTCGGTTGCAAAGGGGCAAATCTTCGGTATTATTGGCAAAAGTGGCGCCGGCAAGAGCACTCTAATTCGTTGCGTCAACATGCTGGCACCGCCTAGTAGCGGCACGGTTCACATTGCTGGGGTTGATATAACGCCATTGCGCGGTAAGGCTTTACGGGCTGAGCGGCGTAAAATTGGCATGATTTTTCAGCATTTTAACTTGCTGTCTTCAAAAACTGTGTTTGCCAATGTTGCCCTGCCCTTAAAACTTGAAGGGCAAAGCAAAGCACAAATTCAACAACGTGTAGATCAATTGCTCGACCTTGTGGGCTTAAGCGATAAAGCTAAGGTTTACCCATCAGAGTTAAGTGGCGGGCAAAAACAACGGGTTGCCATTGCACGTGCCTTGGCTAGCGAGCCGGACGTGTTGTTATGCGATGAGGCAACATCTGCTTTAGATCCGCACACCACGCAAAATATTCTGACGTTATTGCATAGCATCAATCAAAAGTTCAATTTAACCATTATGCTCATCACCCATGAAATGGCGGTAATTAAAGAAGTCTGCGACCACGTGGCGGTGATTGATCAAGGTCTGATTATAGAGCAAGGTCCGGTCTTAGAAATTTTCACCCAGCCACAGCATCCTGTTACCCGCGAGCTCATTAACACCGCGTTACGCTTAGACATTCCAGATAGCATTAAGAATGCCTTAAAAATTGAACGCCAACCCGAGCACGAGCCATTAATTCGTTTTACCTTTGTGGGCAATGAGGCGAGCAAACCTTTTTTAAGTAAATTGACCGAAGCTTTGCAAATCGAATTCAGCATTTTGCAAGCCAACATTGAACTGTTAGATGCACTGCCTATAGGCATTATGCTAGTGCAGGCAGAAATTGATGATGAAAAACTCAACAGCATGATGGCCTTTGCCCAGCAACATCACGTTAACGCAGAGGTGTTAGGTTATGTCCGTTAATATTATGCTTAGTCTATTAAATGGTGCTTTGTGGGAAACCCTTTATATGGTGTTGGCTTCGCTGCTCATCTCCAGTTTACTGGGCATACCTTTGGGCATGCTGTTGTTTACCACCCGTGATAATGGCATTTTGCAACATCGTACCTTGAATCGTATTTTAGGTAGCATTGCTAATATCGTACGTTCGATTCCTTTTATCATATTATTAGTGGCGGTGGTGCCTTTTACACGTTTAATTGTTGGCACCTCAATTGGTACCAACGCCGCCATTGTGCCTTTGGTGATTGGCGCAATTCCTTTTATTGCCCGAATTGTTGAAAACGCGTTAGAAGAAGTGCCCGGTGGTTTAGTTGAAGCCGCCCAAGCCATGGGCGCCAGCCCACTGCAAATTATGTGGCGTTTTTTATTACCCGAAGCTTTACCCGGCATTATTAATGGGCTTACCGTTACGGTTGTGGCTTTAGTTAGTTACTCGGCCATGGCCGGCGCCGTTGGTGGTGGTGGCTTGGGTGACTTAGGCATCCGCTACGGTTACCAACGCTTTGACATTAGCATGATGATAGCCACCGTGGTGGTGTTAATTATTTTAGTACAATTATTACAATGGCTTGGTGATTACAGCGCCAAACACTTTAACAAACGTTAGGAGATAAAAATGAAATTATTAAAAACC
This sequence comes from Gammaproteobacteria bacterium, assembly GCA_034112285.1. GTDB lineage: Bacteria > Pseudomonadota > Gammaproteobacteria > JABDGN01 > JABDGN01 > JAWUVP01. The sequence goes on along the minus strand of JAWUVP010000045.1, from coordinate 920 downwards.
TTATTACTGGCCAGCTTACTAACCCTCTTCGGCTTAAGCTTGATCGCTTGCCACAAACAGCCCGAAGCGGCTAATGTTGTTAAGGTAGGCATCATTGATGGACCAAGCACGCCGATGTGGGAACAAGCACAAAAAACCGCGCTCAATAAATTTGGCTTAGATCTTGAATTAGTAAAATTTTCTGACTATGTGCTGCCCAACCAAGCATTAAATGATGGCGATATTGATGCCAACGCTTTTCAACATGTGCCTTTTTTGGATGCGCAACTTAAAGCTCGCGGCTTTAAGTTAATCCCTATTGCCAAAACCTTTGTTTACCCCGTGGCAATGTACTCGAATAAAATCAAAAAGTTAAGCGCATTAGTTAAAGGCGATACTATTGCCATTCCTAATGATCCGAGCAATGAAGCTCGTGCTTTGTTATTGCTGCAACAAGCGAAACTGATTACATTGCGCAAAGGTGCTGGCGTGAATGCAACACCTGCGGATATTATTAGTAACCCAAAACAATTGAACTTTAAAGAACTCGATGCGGCGCAATTACCGCGGGTGTTGAGCGACGTGACCGCGGCGGTTATTAACAATGATTATGCTGGGCCGGCTGGCTTAAATGCCAAGACGGCGCTGGTGGTGGAAAATTCGCATTCGCCTTATATGAATGTGATTGTGATTCGACCTAGTGAGCAAGGGAGTAAGAAAATTAAGGAATTGATTGAGTCGTTTCAAACTGCGGAGGTTAAGGCTATTGCTAAACGCGTTTCGCACAACAATGCGGTTGCTGGGTGGTAGGCTTTGGGGGGTAGCGCGATGAACGCCACCTTTTCAAGCCACGCCGTGAATACATCCCTGTAGGCTCCGCGCCGGCGTCCTGCCGGCGAGGGGGTTTAAAAGGTAGCATTCATCGCGCCCGCAAAGCCTGT